>DYDK01000058.1 GCA_020717935.1 Desulfocapsa sp. | reverse complement strand
GACTGAAAATCCTGCGCAATACGGAACGATTTATTCTTGCCGAGGCCCTATAGTTTACGGTAACGGCAGGTGCACCGTAAATAAGGCCCCGCCCAGTTCCGAGTGACCCACTTCAATCGTCCCATGATGGGCATTGAGGATCTGTTTAACTATGGCCAGTCCCAGGCCGGTGCCGTCAACACGGCGGGTGTAAAAAGGTTCAAATATTTTCTCCCAGTTTTCTTCCTCAATGCCTGTGCCGTTATCGCCCACCTGTATCATGATTTCCCCACGATTTTCAGTCAGAGTTATCTCCTTTGCTTCTATGCGGATAATTTCTGCGCCTTGGGGGCAGAAGGGCAAGGCATTGTGGAGAAGATGACTGAGGACGGTGAAGATCTGATGCTGATCGGCCCACAGTGAGTAGTTGGGGTCAACTTCAATCTGAAGGGTACAGTTGGCTGGCCACAGGGGAGTGTCTTGGCTGACCTGAAGGACTTCATCGAGACATTTTCGCAAGGAAAACCATTCGCGCTCCACCATTTCCGGACGGGCAAATTTGAGGAAATCAGCAATGGTGTGAGTTAGGCGGTTGGACTCGCGAAGGATGATATTAATGAGGGCTCGATTGGTTCTCTGTTCTGGTGAATCCGAGGACGAAAAATCCTGGGCCAGTATCTGAGCCGAGCCGGAAATAGCCGTCAGCGGATTGCGGAAATCATGGGCAATGTCGGCGCTGATCCGGCCGATGGCGGCTAATTTTTCGGCCTGTCGGACCTGCTGTTCCAATCGTTCAACTTCACTTATATCCTGAATGGCCAAGAGCTTATAGCTGGATTCGTGTGGCTCTGATTGTTTGTGATTCCCTTTAGGGGCCGTTAAGAAATAATCCATACTTTTTTCCATTTCTTTACGGCCCCTTATGCCGTTCGTGAAGCTAAAATAGGATGAGTTATTTTTGAACAACGGCTTAGCTGGCTCTTCTGACTTGATGGGTAATTGTAATCTGGCGCAAGAATAGCCGATTCTGATGTTGACCCCATCCTGGCGAACCAGATCGGCAGTGAGGCGAGAACCGATGGTGTTCACATTCAGAGATGGAAAAATCTGGGAAAAAAATTGTCCCTGCAATTCTGCCGGATTGTGACCGGTGATGCGTCCGGCGGCAGTGTTGGCTGAGCTGATCCGGTTGTCATGGTCAATGGTGATGATACCCGAGGCAATATCATCAAAGATCTGTTTGTAGAGGAGTGAGAGGCTGTCAAGGCTTTGTGTAGTCTGGGAAAGCGCGGCCTCGGTCTTTATCAGGCGGCGGGCAAAGATGGCGCTGAGGAGAGCGGCCAGAAACCATGTCAGTCCCAGCACGGCAAAATGATTAATGGTGGTGATCAGGCTCTGAGCCTTAAAAAAGGGATACTGGTCAAGAAAGGCAGGGCCAATCTGCATCTGCTCTAAGGTCAGGGCCAGGGCGTATTGGAGCGTAACCGTTGCTGCGGCTAACAAGCCGCCTTTTTGGGGATAAAGCAGCCCGCAGGAAATGATGGGGAAAAAATAGAGGGGTGTGAATGCTGAGTATGAGGAGCCGGTGCCAAAGACCAGGAGTGTGGTAAAAAAAATATCAAGTTGGATTTGCAGAAAACCAAAGTGGGGGATGTTGATTTTTCCTGACAGCAGGAGCAGGCCCGAGCCAATGGCCGAGAGATAGATTCCGCCGATAAAAAAAACCAGCCAGTTATAGGGTGGCAGAATGATTTCCTGCTTTTCGCTCTGGAGAAAAACGGTGATACCGAGAAGCAGGGTATAAAGAATGACCCGTAAGAGGAGCACCCACAGCAGTTGCGTGCCGAGAAGTTTGTCTGGTGATGGCCAGCTCTGATGGGGGTTTGTGGTTAACTCTTTGAAATTCATAGCGTTTTAATCCAAATTGAAGGGTAGCTACTCGTCTTCAATTCCATATTTCTGAATTTTGTAGCGCAGGGAGCGAAAGCTGATACCGAGAAGTTCGGCGGCCCGCATCTTGGAATGGTTGCTTTTTTCCAGGGCAAAACAGATGATCCTTTTTTCCAGTTCGTTGATGACATCTTCCAGGCCTCGTTCAAAAAGCTCTTCTTTGTTGGCAACGGCCTGAAATAAAGGATCGGTTTCGGTTTTCTTGCGCTGATCAGAGCGGTGGGCCGACAGGGTCAGGCTTTCCGGGAGGATGATATTGGAGCTTTCCAGAGCCACGCCGCGTTCAATGATGTTTTCCAGTTCACGAACATTGCCCGGGAAATCATAATTCATGAGCACCTGCATCCCATAGGAAGAAATCTCCTGCACTTCTTTTCCCAGCAGTTGTGAGTGTTTTCGGAGAAAATGGTTGACCAGGAGCGGGACATCGCCCTTTCGCTCTCGTAATGCCGGCATCCGAATGGGCACCACGGCCAGACGATAGAACAGATCCTCTCGGAAGCGGCCAGCAATGATCTCATCTTCTAATATCCGATTGGTGGCGGCGATGATGCGGACGACCACCCGCGCGATCCTGGTTGAACCTACGGGCTTGACCTCCCGTTCCTGGAGAACCCTGAGCAGTTTGGTCTGAATAATAGGGGTGAGTTCGCCGATTTCATCAAGGAAGGCAGTGCCGTTATTGGCAAGCTGAAACAGGCCGAGCTTGTCGCTGATGGCGCCGGTAAAAGAGCCTTTGACATGGCCAAAAAGCTCGCTCTCCATGAGGTCTGCGGGGATGGCGCTGCAGGTGATGGGGACAAAGGGCTGGTCAGCGACTTTGCTGTGCTTGTGAATGGCCTGGGCCACAAGTTCCTTGCCAGTGCCCGATTCGCCATAGATGATGACATTAGCCGAAGTGGGAGCAACCCTCTGAATGAGATCAAAGATCTTGATCATCTCCTGACTTTGACCAATAATCTCGGGAAAGGCCTCGGCTGCCGAAGGGCCAGAAGAAATCTCGGTATTTTTACGGGTCGTGGCCGAGCGGATACAGCTTTTTATCTCGGCAACATTAAAGGGTTTGCTGATATAGTCAAAGGCCCCGTCCTTCATCGCCAATACCGCATCATTAGGAGAGACAAAGGCGGTCATGAGGATGACTGGCAGGGTCGGGTATTTGCCCTTGATAGTGTGCAGAAGATCAAGTCCGCCGATGCCGGGCATACGGATGTCGCTGATGACCAGATCAAAGGTTTTTTCTTTCAAGCACTGGAGGGCACTGGCACCGTCAGCCCTCGTCTCCACTTGATATCCTTCCTTGTGGAGGAGGATGGAGAGGAAGTCCCGCATACTCTGTTCATCGTCAACAACGAGAATGGTGGTCATAGCTGTTCTTTGTTTGGCAGGCCCTGTTGTGGGCGCTGTGAGTTGTGGGCGATGAGCTGTTGCTTCCGGCAGGTAGTGTCGTTCTTGATCTGATATTCACGAGACAAGGCTGCCGACCGAGAAACAACCTGTTCACAATAGACCATTGTCACCGGTCGTCGGGAGCGGGTATAACGAGCCCCTTTGGGCCCGTCGTTATGCTGACGCAGGCGTTTTTCGATGTTGGTGGTGATACCGGTATAGAGGCTGTTGTCATTGCATCTGACTATATAAACACACCAGAGAACTGAGTCGTTTGATGTCATTTTTCGAGGTAATGGGTAGATGCAAGGATGCGGTTAAGCAGGTGGGGAAACAGGCGTAAGCCGTCGTTCAAAAATAATCCATACCTTTTTAGCTCCAAGACCGGCATAAGGGGCCGTAAAGAAATGGAAAAAAGTATTGGGTTATTTCTTAACGGCCCCTAATATGCGAGCTGCTACCAGGCACGGATGCGACCGGTGTCGATGTGGATAAAGTCAGATTGGGGATAAAAACCCACCCCGCCCCGTTGAAATCCCAAGGCAATCGTGTGCAGACGACTGGTACTGACCGAAGGAATGCGGATATCTATGGCCTGGCCCAGCATGTGCAGACTGTGACTGGCCACCCCGCCGCCGCTGTCTTGGAGCATGGAGTTGGTCTGGGGGGAGCGGTAGCCGGAGATAACTTCAAAACAACCTTTGCAACGGGCGGCCTTGCGCATATCATGAAGCAGATCAAGGAGGGCAACATCGATGGGATGAATTTCGCCGGTGCGGAAGTCTTTCAGGAAATGGTTGATTTTTGCCAAAGCCTTGGGGAGATAACGGCCGTTTTTGAAATAGGTGATGGAGAGGTTTTTGAAGGTGTGGGTATGATAAAAGGAGAGCTTTCTCTCTTCCATACGGACCGCCCGGGCCAGTAATTCGGCTGGCGATGCTAGCACCAACAGGGGGGCCATGGCTAAGGCGTGCCCAAGAAATGTTCGACGATTCATTGATTGCCCCTCCCTTATTCCATTGAAACCGCATTCATTTCGAGGTGAAAACAAGTAAAAAATCTTTTTTACCCTAAATCTATCCCTTGTGTCAACTAAGGGAATAGCAAGAGGGTTATTTTTTTGTAAAAAAAGCCTCGATCAGCGGCTGGTCACGGTTGTAAATATCGCTATAAAAAAAGACAGTGCCGTTGGCATCACATTTGACAGTTTGATAGATGATGTGAAGTGGCAGGGGGGCAGCCAGATTAATAATGGTGCGTTTGCCGGTGGCGATGATCTCTTGCAGTCGCTCCTTTGGCCATTTTTCGCTGTCAGTCAGAAGCAAGGTCGCCAGGAGCAGGGGGTCGCTGAGACGAATACAGCCGTGGCTGAAGGAACGACTGGAACGCTTGAACAGATTTTGTGATGGGGTGTCGTGCATGTAGATATTATAGCTGTTGGGAAAAGCGATTTTAATAGCGCCGAGGGCGTTCCATTTACCTGGATCCTGGCGGAGTTTGAACCGGCCCATTGTTTGCGGACTGATCTGTTGCCAGTTCATGGAGAGAGGGCTGAGTTCGGTGGCCTCGGAAGATCGGTCGCTGAAGAGGCGAATGTGTTTAGCGTTAAGGTAGTTGGGATTTTTGTGGAGTTCAACGAGGATTTCATCGCGGGCAATCTGGGTGGGAATGTTCCAGTAGGGATTGAGTTCAACATATTGAATATGGTCGCTGAAGGTCGGTGTTTCGTGTTGGGGGGTGCCAACGACCACTGGCATTTCCAGGATGATTTTTCCCTTGTCGATGATTTCGAGGGTGAAACCGGTAATATCCACCAGGGCATAGTGTTCTTCGAAGTCATGGGCCTGCCATCGCCATCGTTCCAGGTTGATGAGAATCTGTTTGACCTTGGCATCGGCGCTGATATTCATGGCCGCAATGGTTGATTTACCAATGACCCCATCGGCGCCGAGGCCATGCTGAAGCTGAAGCTGGCTGACCGCCTTGATCAGTTCAGGATCATAAAGAGTCGTGTCACTATCGTGGACAGGAAGAAAACCTTCAATTTGCAATCGTTTGCGGAGGGCCGGAATGCGAGGGTTCTGCTCACCGGGACGAATGGATGTGCCGGATGCGAGTTGTGGCCAGCCACCGTTTTCGGCCAGTTTTTGATAGAAGGGCAGGGCGGCACGAAGGCTGGTGTACCGTTGATGGCGGGGGAGCAGATCCGTCATGGCCTGGGTAAAATCAGGAGCCTGCAGGACATTGTGCAATGTTGTCAGCGGGTCAAAGGCCGCTTGTTCTTGTTCCGCTGTCCGTAGTTCAGGTCGAATTTTGAGCGATTGAACGCGGCCATTTTGGGTGTCCCGGGCATAATCAATAAAGGCAAGGGTGAGAAGTGTGTCCAGCTCAATCACATCGTCTGGAGTTCGTGATGGCCAGAGGGATTGCAGATGGTCAACGAAATAATCAGCGGGATTGAGGCCATCCACTGCTGCATTTTCCAAGATTGAAAGCAGAATTTCCGCCTTTTCTCCTGGGCCGTCCACTGTCACCCACAGGGGATGCATGCCGATATTTTCATAAATAAGTCCCAGCCACTGCTTGATAAGATCTTTTTTGGACGGGTTTGCGGGATTTTCTAAAGATTCGGCAATCTCGGTGTTATAGAGGTCGAGCCGGTCACATAAGATGGCATTGAGTTTGTCCTCTGGTGTTGGGGGCGCAACGGGAATGATGACCGGGCTCCCTGGGGCTTCATAGTGGGAAGAGATGCTGGTTTCTCCATGCACAAAGGAGAGAACAAGGAAAACAGTGATGAAGAAAAAAAACTTCGGCAAGCAGGAACCTTTTTGGGAGGGAAGTGAATACATTGCAAAAAACAGGTCTCGATGGTAAGAAGGTGAAGAAATGGGGTGAAGGAGAATGGATTTTTCGGGTGTCTCTTTCGCTGAAAATATACTCTGTTTGGAACAGAAAGAGCAAGCACAACAATGACGCAATACACGAATACAACCCCGCTACCGATTCCACCCAAGCCAGAAAATCCTGGTGGAGCCGCCGAAGAATCGTTTCCCCCCCAGTCCCTGACCGATCATCTCCGTGATCTTCGCTCCTGCCTGCTCATCTCCTTTGGCGCTGTTTTTATCGGCTTTGCTGGCTGTTACGGATTTGTCGAATCCCTCGGGGTCTGGTTTTTCAAGCCCCTCACCGATGTCCTGCCCCAAGGCTCATCTTTGATCTTTACTTCGTATCAGGAAGGGTTTTTTTTTATCTAAAGCTTGCCTTTGTCTGCGGCCTGCTGCTGGCCTCTCCGGTTGTCTTTTATCAGATATGGCGTTTTCTGGCCCCTGGTTTGTACCGGCATGAAAAGCGGGTGCTTCTGCCTTTCTCCTTTCTCTCCACCCTCTGTTTTGTGGGTGGGGCCTCTTTTGGGTACCTGGTTGTTTTTCCGCCTGCCTTTCGTTTTCTCGTTGGTTACAGTAATGAATTCCTGATGTCGTTGCCGGCAGTCAGTGAGTATTTTTCTCTGGCCCTTCGTCTGCTCATAGCCTTTGGCGTTATCTTTGAGATGCCGGTATTGATGGTTTTTCTGGCCAAGGTGGGCGTGGTGAGTCTGGCCTTTTTGAATCGGAATCGGAAGTATGCTATCCTCATCAATTTTATTATCGCCGCCATCCTGACTCCTACGCCGGATGTGGTCAATCAGTTGATGATGGCGGCCCCCTTGATGATTTTGTATGAGATCAGTATCGTTGCTATTTGGCTCTTTGGTCGCAAGGGTTTTTCCGATTTTCAACCGGTGGCGGGCGAATCTCACAAAGACCCACTCTCATCATGACTTCGTGTCCATGAGCGGAAAAAACACGGAGTTGTGGAATTCTTGCCATATCTGCTGGATTCTTTGATTGAGCTACGCTATAAAGAGCGGTATTCCGTTGCTTGTCACTGAGACCATCTTGATGGAACCTTGTAAATTGCCTTTTTTCAAGGTTCCATTGATCCTTTAAAAAAATAAACAGGAGCTTGCTATGTGTATGACAAATCATTTTGATCAGGCCTTGGAAATTGGTCGCCCCCCCAACATCAAGAAATTATTTCCCCATTCCCATGCCCTGATTGTCAGTGGTAAGGTGATTGATCGGGCTTTGCTGGCCAAGGGCGGGGCCATGACGATGGCCGCCAATGGTCGCAATATCTTTATTATTCGCGGGGCATTGTTGGCCGCCCAGCGGGCGGATGCGGCGCTGATCATCGAAATTGCCCGCTCCGAGGGCGGGGCCTCGGCCTATTGTGCCGTGAATTACTGGAATATGGCCCGGCAGGTGGATGCTCTGTGCAACGAGTTGGGAATTACCGTGCCGGTGGCTATCCATGCCGATCATTACGGTATTAAAAAAGAGGCGGATCTGCCTCAGGCCCGGATTGAAATCCCTACGATTTTCGAGGCCGGCATCACCTCCATTGCTATTGACGCTTCGCACTTGGCTGACGATCTGAACCTGTTGGCCAATATCGATCTCAATGGACTGATCCCGTCCTGGGCTGGACTTGAGACAGAGGTGGGCGAGATTAAAGGCTCGCAGGGGCTTTCTACCGTTGATGATGCCTCTTTTCTTATCAAAGGCTTGAATGCCCACGGTATTTGTCCCGACTGGATAGCCTTGAACAATGGCACGACCCATGGTCTTGAGGCCAACAGTCAGGGGATTCAGGTGGAGTTGACGGCAGCGATCCACAAGGCTCTTGCTCCATATGGAACTTCCGGCGCCCAGCACGGAACTTCCGGTAACAGCTCAGAGCGATTGCGGGCCATTGCCAAACAGACGAGCACTACGAAAGCCAATGTGGCCACGGCTCTGCAAATGGTCTCCTGGGGGGTGGAGGTCAATGATTATGGGAATGCCATCCTTGATGACAACGGCAATTTGAAAAAGGTCACGGGGGAAGGGGTCAGCGAGGAGTCGTGGGAGCAGATGACGACCTATGCCGAGTCCAAGGGCTGGAAGACGGGCGATTATAAAAAACTCAATCTCCCCTTTGAACCACGGCTCCTTGGCCAGCCCCGTGAGATTCGGGAGCGGATGAGTAAACGGGTGGAAGATTTTGTCTATACCATGCTGACCGAGGTCTTTTATGCCCAGGGCAGCGCCACCTTGGCCCGTGAGCTGATCCTGCAGGCCGGTTCGTATGATCTTGGCCCCAAGGCCGGGCGGATTGAAGATCCTGGTCAGTGGACGCGCGAGGCGATTATTGAGCGGGCAAAAGGCCTGGTTGTTGATAAAGGGGCGGCTGGAGATTTTGACGATTAGCGATTTAGGGCCTCGGCAAGAATAAATCATCCCGTCTTGCTGGTCTTTTCAGCCATCTTCTTCGTCACGAAAAGAGTTTCATAGCCCTGCTATGCGCCTCTTTCCGCTCCTCGAATATGACTGAAAATCCTGCGCAATACGGAACGATTTATTCTTGCCGAGGCCCTTACAGGTTTTTTTTGTTTTTTTCAAGAAAATAACCTGTAAAAGTCACTAATCCCGTTCATTGGAGTAAGAAGACGATATTATTAACTTAAGTTGGATTCTCGTTAAGCCAATGACATTGGATGAGAAACCGCACGAGAAGAGAGCACGGTTATTCTTGCTCTCTTCTCGTGCGGCTTTTTTTATGCCGCACCGAGAAACAGCCATCTTTCGACTCCTTCTCGGTGCGGTTCGTGCCGGAGAGTCTCTGCTTCTGGAAAAATGAAACAGTTGATGGTGAATGAACGGTTCCTCAGCAGAATCTGTGGGTAGTCTTTGGTTCAGGCAAGTCGCCAAGTGTATGAAATAGTGCTATTCTTGCGACTTCATAGTTCCTGAATCCGTACGCTTTTTTTGATGTCGTTTTTGCTTTGTT
>DYDK01000057.1 GCA_020717935.1 Desulfocapsa sp. | reverse complement strand
AACCCAAATCTGGTCGCAATTCAGGTACATTGGTAATTTCCGAGTCCCTTAAGCCATTCATTCTCAACTCTCCAGGAAAATTATGGTTCGCAACGCTACGGGAAAGTTCCCCCCCCCACGCCTTATTGTCGTTCTGCTCATCCTTGCCGCCCTGTGGCTTGCCGTTCAGTCCTATGAACCGAGCAAACAAGCGGGTAACGATCCCGCGGCCACTCCCCAGGTGGTTGCGGCCCGTGGCGATCTGGCGGCTGATGAGCAGAATACCATCAACATCTTCAAGCAAGTCTCACCTGCCGTGGTGCACATTACCACCAGTGCCTTGCAGCAGGATTTGTTTTCGCTCAACGCCATCGAGATTCCTCAAGGCACTGGCTCTGGTTTTATCTGGGATGATCAGGGGCGAGTAGTGACCAATTTTCATGTTATCAATCAAGCCAGCCGCATTTCCGTGACCATGGCCGATAACAGCACCTGGAAGGCGGTCTTGATTGGAGCCGCACCGGATAAAGACCTGGCGGTGCTCCAGATAGATGCCCCCAAACATCTGCTCAAGCCTATTGTGGTGGGCGAATCAAACAATCTCCTCGTGGGCCAGAAGGTCTTTGCCATTGGCAATCCCTTTGGTCTTGACCAGACGATGACCTCCGGCATCATTTCCGCCCTAGGCCGCGAAATCAAAGCCATTACCGGTCGCCTGATCCACGATATGATTCAGACCGATGCGGCCATCAACCCTGGCAACTCGGGCGGCCCCCTGCTCGACAGCGCCGGTCGCCTGATCGGGGTTAACACCGCCATTTTCAGCCCTTCGGGAACCTATGCTGGCATTGGCTTTGCCGTTCCGGTACACGAAGTCAATATGGTGATTCCGCAACTCATTCGTCACGGCAAACTGATTCGCCCGGGGATAGGCGCAGCCTTAGCCGACACCCGATTGGCCCAGCGATTAGGGATAAAAGAAGGGGTTCTTATCCTCAATATCGAACCTAATGGCCCAGCCGCCCAAGCCGGACTCCGTCCTACCGAACAGCAGGGCGGCGAGATATTCCTTGGCGATATTATCAGTGAAATTGCGGGAAAAAAGGTGAAATCTTACGACGATATCCGCACCGAACTCGAACGATTACAAGTGGGAGACGAAGTGCCCATGACCATCATTCGTGACGGCCAGTCCATGCCGGCGCAGCTTCGTTTAGGCGCCTTGGAGTAACCCTGATGGTCTCGCAAAAAGTCCCAAAAATGGGCTTTTTCTCAAATTTTGCCCCTGTAATTTCAATAGGTTACAGTGGCATTTTTGGGATTTTTCGACTTTTTGCGAGACCATCATCTGTAGTTCGAAAAAGCTACTGTTCCCTTATCTGCCGGCCACCATCACCAGCACATTCAACCCGCCAATGATAAAGCCGAGGATGGCCCCAAAAAGATTGATATACTTGAACTGCTCTTCCATAATCGAGAGAAGAAGTCGTTCCAGTCGCAGCAAATCCAGAGAATCGACCTTCTCCTGCACAATCTGCTTCAAATTCAGTGATGCCACCAGGCCAGGCACCTCTGCGGACAACATATCCGAGGCCATTTGCTGAATTGACCGATACAGACCATCCCGCACTCCCGAAGGAAGCAGAGCCGCAAGTCGTCCAATGGGGCGATCAAGAAGCTTTTGCAGGAGTGCCTGAGTCAAGCCGTTCAGGGCCTTTCTGGCCCCTTCTGAACGAAAAAGCATCAAGGCCTCCTTCTTGACCCAGGCCTTACCCTTGTCCATTCCCCTGTCGCCCATAAGATCCCACAAGGATTCTCCCAGGGACAAGGCCCCACCTTCCATGCGGGTCTCCAGATTCTCCCAAATCATGGTCGCAAGGGCAGCGGATATTTCCGGCCCTCGAAGCAAGTCCGTAAGCTGCCTACTCAGTTGCGAGCAGAATCGCTCCACCTGCACCGCCTGATCTTCCTGGAGAATCGCGCTCAACGGCGTTTCCAACACATCCTGACTCCTCTCCCGCAAGAATGCAGCCACTCGTTGCTGCATCTCATCATTGTGAAACCAGCCATCAATATCCTCCTCTTTCTCTATTAGATATTCGCCGACCTTCTTTTCGACTGTTTCCATACTGACAAAGGACTTGACCATACTGGCCATCGGCCCCATAGAGGCGATAAAATGCTCTACTGCTCCCCGTACCCCTTTGACTAATTTCTCACGAATTTCAGGTTCCTTGGCCAGTGCCGCCAGGTGATCAAGAAATGATGGGGTCTGTTTTTCGAGACTATCAATCACCAAATTCCGCAAAGATTCTGGCATAATCTCCGCCACTGTTTTTCCCTGACTGATCGCCGCAAACACCTTCTGTTGCACAAAGGCCTCAATCCCGCCCGCCACGGCTGGACCGGCCAGCATGAGACTCAGATACTTCTCGATAAAGGCATAACTACGGCTCCGCTCTTCACTGGAAAAAACATCAGCAATCGGAAGTGTGAGCAACCTCGTAAGTTGTTGTTCAAGGGGTGTTTCCATCATGGTCGCAAAGGCAGGAGAACCAACAAAGCCATGAATCCCCTCCTGTATTTGATGACTCAAAGCCTTGACGGCAACGACAAAATACACCTGATACTCTTTGGGAATAAGGCTCGGCAAAGGCCCCAAATCCTTATGCAACAAGACGCTGCCTCTATTTTCAATCAGACGGTACAGATGATTCTGAAACGATTCATTGGCCAGGGCCTGCCCGATTTCCTTGCTGGTAAGCAGGTGCTCCCCCACCATTTCCCCTATATTGACGGCCAGTTCTCCTCGTTTCGAGGGAATAACCCCGGGAGTAAAAGGTACTTTACATCCCAAGACCCGCCAGGGACGCAAGGGGCGAAAAAGCATCTTGATGGCCACCATATTGGTAAAATAGCCGATAAAGGCCCCTACCACCGGCGGACTGGCATAGTTCAGAATCGCCAGTAGATCAGGGTTTGTTATTGACACGATGGACATACTCCACAATCTCCGAAGGATGAGTGATGAGTGTACTGGCCCCGCTTGCTTCAAGCTCCTGTCGTTCCCGAAATCCCCAGAGGGCACCGAGGGTTATCATACCTGCCCCGTTGCCGGTGCGCATATCGGTGGCGGTATCACCGACATAGAGGATCTGCGATGGTGGCAACTTCATCAGAGAGGCGATCTTTTGTGCCCCGGACGGATCCGGTTTTTTCGGAAAGCCTTCCCTGTGCCCATAGACAAAATCAAAGGGTTTGGCGCTAAAAAACCGTTGAACGCAAAGCTGGGTAAACATATGGGGTTTATTCGACAAAATCGCAAGCTGCAGGCCTGCCTGTCGCAACTGCTGGAGCATATCGTCAATCCCCGCATAAAGCCGGCTCTTGACATCCCAGCCCTGACCATAGATCTGCGAGAACAACCCCATACAAGCCGCAATCTCTGACTGGGAACGATTCTGCTCGGGAACAATGCGCTCGATAAGGGTCATCAGGCCGTCCCCGACAAAATAGCGATAGGCCGCCACCGGATGCACCGGAAACCCACATTGGATCAGCGACGCATTAGCGGCATCTGCCAAGTCGTCAAGGCTATCAAGCAAGGTGCCATCAAGATCAAAAATTATGCCACTAATATTCATAATCATTACATTGAGTTATTAAATAAGAGGAAAAACAGGCAGCTCACGAACGAGATCATCATACTTGAGATCGGGATATTTTCAACCCCTTCAACCTGGGCGACTGCCCCGTGTATCCGTAAAAAAAACAGGTGGCAAAAATGAAAATGATACTTATTTTGACAATTTTCATTTATCATGGAGTGTTTCTGCTATCAATGATGCTGAAGCAAAAAGTTCAACAAGTCAATACCATCAAAAAACTGAGAATACAAAGGATACACAAAGAAATTCTATGGAAATGCTTGCTTCTCCCGAAATCTGGATGGCCCTGCTTACCCTGACCGCTCTGGAAATTGTCCTCGGAGTTGATAATATTATCTTTATTGCTATTCTTGTTGGCCATCTTCCGAAAGACAAACAGGCCAGCGGCAGAACGATTGGTCTCTCCCTGGCCATGCTCACCCGCATTGCTCTGCTCTTCTCCATTACCCTCATTATGCGCCTGACCGAGCCTTTTTTTACTTTTTTTGAGCACGGTGTCTCTGGTCGCGACCTGATTCTGGTGGGCGGCGGCCTTTTTCTCCTTGCCAAAAGCACCATGGAGATTCACGAAAGCCTTGAAGGCGACGAGATACGCGAACCCGGTACTCAAAAAAAATTCGCCTCCTTCTGGCCAACCATCATTCAGATCGCCATCCTTGATATCGTTTTTTCCTTGGATTCTGTCATTACCGCAGTGGGGCTGTCTGATCACCTCTCCATCATGGTGGTTGCGATTGTCATTGCTGTGGGGGTCATGCTCTTTCTGGCCGGCTCCATCTCCAATTTTGTGGAAAAACATCCAACGATCAAGGTGTTGGCTCTCAGTTTTCTTTTATTGGTAGGCATGGCCCTCATTGGCGAAGGGTTCTCGTTCCATATCCCCAAGGGCTATATCTACTTTGCCATGGCCTTCTCGGTCTTTGTCGAAATGCTCAACATGAGACTGCGGGCCAAACGGATTGAGCCGCTCCATCTGCGCAAATCAGTACCCATGGACTTGGACAGCCAATAGCTTTCCGGCATTTCAGCCTTTCATCCACTCTTGCCATGTCTTTTCAGGTCATTATTATCGGAGCTGGCCCGGGCGGGCTGGCCTGTGCCAGGGTACTGGCCGAACATGGCCTGGCCACCCTCGTTATTGAGCGCAAAAAAGAGATTGGCCCCAAAGTCTGTGCCGGCGGCATCACCTGGGGCGGACTTATCAGCCGAGTCCCTTCTGATTTGGCCGAGAAATCCTTCCCGGTGCAACACATTATTACTCGCAGACAAAGGGTGCGGATTGAAGAGTCACAACCCATTATCGCCACGGTCAACCGAGAAAAACTGGGTCGCTATATGGCCCACCAGGCCCGTGAGGCCGGAGCCGAGATACTGACTGGCTGGCAGGTAAAAGAAATCAAGGGACAGACACTACTGGTTGAACAGAAGGAAAGCAAACAACGAAAAGAAATCAGTGGCGATTTCCTGGTTGGAGCCGATGGTTCAAACTCCCTGGTTCGCAGACATCTGGGACTTGCCAGCAACAAAATGGGTATCGGCATCAATTATCAGATTGCTGGTAACCTGCACACAATGGAATGGCATCTGAACAGTCACTTGTTCAACAACGGCTATGGCTGGATCTTTCCCCATGCCAGCACCGTCTCGATTGGGGCCTATGCTCCCAGAACAAACATGTCGGCCCAATGCCTGAAAAAAGGACTGTTGACCTGGGCCGCAGACAGGGGATTTATCCTTGAAAAAGAGCAGGCCCGCGCTGAATATATCAACTTTGATTATCAGGGTTGGCGATTTAAGCGAATTTTTCTGGTTGGTGACGCCGCTGGACTGGCCTCGGGCCTGACCGGCGAGGGCATCTATCCGGCCATTATTTCCGGTGAAGAGGCCGCCCGCACCATCATTGATGCGTCATATCAGAGCACAGCCATGGAAAGTCTTATCCGCAAACATCGCCTGCACAGCCGCATGGCCGACTGGACAGGGGAAAACCTCATCTTTAACGACATTGCTGGAGAATTGGTGTCATTGGGGTTGCGATGCGGTTTGATCAAGTTCAATCAATTAGAAATGGCAAGTTAGAGTCCATTATGAGAAGGTGAGAAGGGCAAGTTTTTCCCCTTCTCATAATGGACTCTTATGCCGTAAATGAAGCTAAAAAAGTATACCTTTTTTTATGACGGCTTAACAATCACCCTTTTCTGCTCAACACTTCCTGACTATGCAGACCACGATCAAGAAAAAAAGAAACACCCTGGCCCTTAATATCGCCTTTCTTCTCTGCAGCGGAGCTATTCTTTTATTCCTGTTCAAAGCACCAGAAGAGACTACTGCCAAAATACCGCATGACGACAACCACAATCGCTTCCTGACAATGAAGAAAAAAGAGGCCGAGAAATTCTGTACTGAGTGTCATACACCAGAAGGAGTTGCCCCCCTCCCCTCAGGCCATCCCCCCAAATATCGTTGCCTGTTCTGTCATAAAAGAGACTGATGGCAGACTTGAGCTTTAATTCAACAGGTGCTTTTCCCGTCGTTTCTGTCTGATTTTCAAGAAAAAACGAAACGAGAGAAAATAACTCACAACGGAACATGGCAAGGCCAGAACCACCCCTCCAACCAGCAAAACAATAGCGGCTTCATAGCCCAGCTCGACAATCACCTGTAGTGATTTCCCAAATCCCGGATGACTCAGGAGGACATGAAGCACCTCTTGAATACGAGGCCAGGTGAGTTCATAGGGCGTAATCATATTGCCGATAACCGTGGACAGATAGTAAATGGGAATATAGGTCAGAGGATTGCACGCCAGATTACTGACCAGAAAAGCGGTCACAAAGGAAGTCCGGGTCAGCAGACACAACACCACTATCATAATCGTGTGCAAGGGCATGGTGGGGGTACAGCCGACAAAAAATCCTATCGCGGTTGCCACGGCCAGAGAATGTGGATTGCCCTTCTGCCGCATGAATTTGATAAAATAGTACTTTGAAAGGCGTTTGGGGTTCATCGAGATACTTCCTTCATAAACGGGTACGAGAGTACACATCCTGATCGTATCCCCCCTCCCCTCCTGCCGATTCTTGAGCCGCATAAAAACCGGCCAGAGCTATCATGGCCCCATTATCGGTGCAAAAGGAAGGACGAGGGGCAAAGAGTTTTTTCCCTTCCTGCTGGCAACGGTTGAGCATGGATTCTCGCAAGCGGGGATTCGCTGAAACCCCGCCCCCGATAACAATGGTCTCGATACTGTGTCGCTTTGCGGCCTGGATGGTTTTTTCGACCAGAACGGTAACAATGGCCTCCTGGAATGAGGCACAGATATCTGCTAATTGCAAAGGAATTTCCCTTTGCTGGCATTGTTTGTAATGGGTGAGGACGGCCGTTTTCAGACCGGAAAAACTAAAGTCCAGCGAACCCTCCTCAAGCCAGGCTCGGGGAAGTTTGATGGCCTTCCTATCGCCGCAAGCAGACAGAGCAGAGACCTGCGGGCCACCAGGATAAGGCATTCCCAGAATTTTTGCCACCTTGTCAAAAGCCTCGCCAGCGGCATCATCCCGAGTGCGACCGAGCAGGGAAAAGCTTGTATAACTGCGGGCCAGATAGATTGAACTGGTGCCACCGGAGACGATCAAGGCAATGTAAGGAAACTGGGGTTTTTCTTCTTCCAGAAAAACAGCCAGCAAATGACCAGCCATGTGATCCACCCCAATAAACGGGATCCTGGTGGCGAAAGAAAGAGCCTTGGCATAAGAAAATCCCACCAGGAGCGAGCCAATCAGCCCCGGCCCCTGAGTAACCGCAATCAGATCAATATCGCTCAGGGTGACAGCGGCCCGTTCCAGGGCCTCACTGACGATAGGGACAATCGCCTCCAAATGCCGGCGCGAGGCAAGCTCCGGCACCACTCCGCCAAAACGGGTATGAATCTGGTCCTGACTGCTGAGCACGCTGGAAAGCAAGGTGACACCATCTTTAAGAACGGCGGCGGCGGTGTCGTCACATGATGTTTCTATTCCAAGGATGAGCATAGCATGGTTTTTTAGAACTTTTTGGAATTCTTTGAAAATTCCTTGGAAAAAGAAATTTATATTCGTAAAAGGGAAGAAATCAGGGTAATAAAATTTGCCTCATCTATATGGTCTTTTTCCCAGAAAAAGTCAATATCCACTCATGGCAGGAGCCTATTGCATTATGACGGTATCTACCCACTCCAGCATAACCAAGCACTTGGCCCCGCTTCAGGATCAATACGCCCGAACCATCTCGTATTTGCGTCTCTCCATCACTGACCGCTGCAACCTGCGCTGTCTCTACTGTATGCCCCCTTCTGCTCTCACCACCCATGCCGATTTGTTGAGTTTTGAGGAGATGCTGAGAATTGTGAGGGTGGCCGTGAGCATGGGTATGAACAAACTGCGATTGACCGGCGGTGAGCCCTTGGTCAGAAGAGGAGTCATGGATTTTATCCGCCGCCTGGCTCAGATCAAGAGTTTGGAAGAAATCCGCCTGACAACCAACGGCGTCCTGCTCCATGACAGCGCTGCTGAACTGCGCAAGGCCGGAATCAGAAATTTGAACATCTCTCTTGACACCTTGCAGCCCCAACGATTCAAGACCATCACCGGGTCGGATCTTTTTGCCCAGGTCTGGCAAGGCATCCAGACTGCCTGTGAGCTGGGATTTCATGTCAAAATTAATGTGGTGGCCATGCGGGGGATCAACGATGATGAATTTGCCGATTTCGCACGACTGGCAACCAGACAGCCCGTGCAGGTGCGATTCATCGAATTCATGCCCATCGGCAATAAAGGGAATTGGGACAGGGAACGATTTATAGCCGCCAGCGAGCTCAGGGGAATTTTCTCGACCCTGGGCAACCTGGAGCCCCTGCCCGGTTCACAAATGGAAGGCCCGGCTCGGGTCTATCAACTGACCACACTGGATGGACAGACTGGCCGTATTGGCTTTATCAGCCCCATCAGCCATCATTTCTGCGATCAGTGCAACCGTTTACGCCTGACCTCAGGGGGACGACTCAGGGCCTGCCTGCTCCATGACCATGAAACCGATCTCAAGGCCATACTGCGCGGAGGCGGCTCAAACGATGACATTGGGAAGGCCATCCGCCAAACCATTGTGAACAAACCCAAAGGACATACCCTGCACGACGATTCCACAGAACTGGGTCAGGTCAATTGCCAGGGCCGGATGTCACAGATCGGCGGATAGGTTGTGGCCATACCCCTGCCATCATCACCTGAGGGGGTCAAGTCTTTTTTACATACCACCTCAATTGTGCTTAGAGGAAGCAACGGCATTCACAGCCCCTCACTCATCACACAGTCTCATCACTCTGCCTTTATCGTCCACCAGAATTTCCCTGATCTGGCTGGCGAAACGATTCAGGGAGGGCACAGGGAGTGGAAGTTCCTTCAGACCGAAGGAGGGACGAGCCTCAGCCCGGCCCCTTGACTACCCCAAAGAAATACAGAAAAAGCACCCAGCAGGCAATAATACAGACCTCGTCAATCATGGATAAGCAATAGCCTTGGAACCCTCTGTTTCATTGA
>DYDK01000247.1 GCA_020717935.1 Desulfocapsa sp. | reverse complement strand
GAGACCATCGCCAGCATGCTCGAAGAGGTGGACAAGATGGGCTGTCTCGTGACCGACCTTCTGGCCCTGACCCGCGCCGACAGCAACTCGACCACATCCATACAGGAAGAGCTTGAACTTGGCGCTGTTGTCCGGGAGGAAACGGCACGACTCTCCGTCCTTGCCGAAGACAAGGAGCAAAACCTGAAGGTGACTATCGGCCACCCCTGCCCGGTGCTCCTTGACAAGAACTGCTTCCGTCAGGCCTTTGCCAATATCCTCCATAACGCCATCCAGTACTCACCCCCGAAAACTGCTATTGAAATCCGGGTGGACACAAGCCCTGCCGGATGCTTCGTGGAGATTGCCGACGCCGGGCCGGGAATCGCCCCCGAACATCAGCAACATATCTTCGACCGCTTTTACCGGGTGGACAAGGTGCGCTCACGCAACAACGGCGGCTCGGGACTGGGGCTGGCCATTGCCCTCGGGGCAATAGAAAGTCAAGGAGGGCGTATCGAACTGACGAGCACCATCGGCAACGGTAGCGTCTTTCGTATTGTTCTGCCTGAGAGTCAAACACGAACTGACAATCCCGTTTCTCAGTAAAAACCTTCTTTTTTCCATCATTCAACAAGGACCCAACATGTATCTGGTACAACACAGGACCCAACTTTCCAAATTTTTTGCGGTAACCCTTTTCGTCCTCGTCGTGATCTCAGCACATTCATGGAGCGACACCTCCATTGTCGACACCGCCATGGAATGTGTCGGCCTGGCGCTCATTATCGCCGGATCGTTTGGCAGAATCTGGAGCTATCTTTATATCTGCGGAAGAAAAACCGACGAACTTGTCATCATCGGCCCCTATTCCATCACTCGCAACCCCCTCTATTTATTCAGCCTGATTGCGGCTGTAGGTGTTGGACTCGCCTCTGAAAACATCCTGGTACTGGGGCTGATTGTCCTCGTATTCGGACTGGTCTATCCGATTGTCATAAGAAGCGAAGAAAAAGAGCTTGTCCTCCGGCATGGCAAAGCCTTCCAGGAGTATGCCCACACTGTTCCCCGATTTATTCCCAAGACCTTCGTCATCCAGCAGCCTGAACACTACAAAGTCCATGTGCACCTCTTTGGACGAGTCTTTTTCGATGCGATGTGGTTCGTTTGGCTCTTTATCCTCATGGAGGTCATTGAAAAGCTGCATGAGGCGAAAGTTATTCCGGTGCTCTTCACGGTGCCGTAGGGGTTGCTGTCTCCCGCAACACAAATTCAGGGAACTATTGACAGCCGAAAGTGGAAACAGGTATCATGTCGTCCATACCATATTTTCCATGCCACATGAAAGCACCCGTGGCCAACGATATTGCCAATACCCTGAAATCAAAGAAGAAGGTAATCAATCCATGAATAACGAAACAGAAAACACACTCGACACTTTCATTGCCGGATGGGCTGAATCCCCCGAAAAGAACAAGGCAATGTTTCTCCATTTCAAGGAGTATCTGGCCGACAAGGAGGGCGTCAACTTCGACTTTATCCCCCGGCCTGGGGTCACTTACTCTCTCAGAGCCCGGCATGCGGCCCAGAAGAAGAAACAACTTTTCGTCATGATTGATGTCATTGAAGACGACCCGCGCTGGTTGTCCATCTGCTTCTACGGCGAGATGATCACCG
>DYDK01000246.1 GCA_020717935.1 Desulfocapsa sp. | reverse complement strand
GTAGAGGAGCATGGCCGCCATATTGGCCGAATTGAGCAGCACCTTGGGCACATCTTTAAAGCTCAGATCCCGGTACACGAAGACCGCGACAAAGGCGGCATAGACTGCGCTCATCGCCGCCGCCTCGGTGGGGGTGAACATCCCCGAATAGATCCCGCCCATGACCACGATAATCAGCATCAGCCCCCAAGCCGAAGCGCGGAAGGCCTGCCAGCGCTCTTTCCAGGTGGCCTTGGGCTGACGGGGGTAGTTGAACTTGCGGGCCCGGTACCAGGTCATTCCTCCCAGCATGGACGCCAGGATCAAACCGGGAATGACCCCTGCCATGAACAGGGAACCCACCGAGGTGTTGGTGGCCACCGAATACATGACCATGACGATGGACGGCGGAATCAGGATGCCCAGGGCCCCGGAGGTGGTGATGACCCCGGCCCCGAATTTCATGGGGAATCCGGCCTTGACCATGCCCGGCAGCAGGATTGCACCGATGGCCACCACTGTGGCAGGGGATGACCCGGAGACAGCGGCAAACAAGGCGCAGGCCATAACCCCGGCCAAGGCCAGACCGCCATGCCAGTGACCGACCATGGAGGTGGCGAAGTTGATCATGCGGCGGGCGACCCCGCCGTGGGTGAGGAAATTCCCGGCCAGGATAAAGAAGGGGATGGCCATGATCTCAAATTTTTCGATGCCGGTGAACAGCTTGAGGGCCACGGACTCCAGTGGCACCTGGGTCATGGTGAAGAGGAAACTGAGAACCGTAAGACCAAGGGAAATGGAGATGGGCATACCAGTGAGCATCAGGGCCAGCAGGATGCTGAATATAATGAGGGCGCTCATGCCTGTTTCTCCTTTTCGTCTTCGATACCATCCACATGGCTATGATCATGATGGGGCAGATCACCGGTACGGATAAAGGCAACCATGACTTGAAGAAAACGAAAACACATAAGAGAGGAGCCAAGGGGCACCGCACAGTAAACAATCCAGGTGGGCCATTCAAGATCAGGAGTGGTGGGACCTTCGGGAATTCCAGTAACATCACGGTTTATAAGGGTATAGGTGGCGTAATGCATCCCGTTTTCCCAGACAAAGTTAGCGCCGAGGGTGGCGACAATGGCCGTGAATGTGGCTCCGGCAAAGAGGCCAAAGATGATGAATTTATTGCGCCAAGGCGTGTTCATCTGGTTTATCAGGACATCAACGCCAACATGGATGCGCCAGTACGGACTCCGTAAGCGGCTCCGAATTTGGCCATCCACACAAACATGATGATACACAACTCCTGAGACCAGCCAAAATGCAGGCCCAGCAGCCAGTCCTGAACCCCGGGAATAGCAAAGCCTGCCGCATAACGGTGCAACACCGCCACAAAGATAATCAGGGTTGCCCCGCCCATGAGGAAGGTGATGAACCACTCCTCCAAACGATTCAAAATTTTCATTCCTGCCCACTCCTCCAGAAAAAATGACGGGGCGATCAAATTCCACTGACCGCCCCGTTCTCTCATTCCACTAAGGGACTCGGAAATTACCAATATACCATCTTGCTTCCCATCTTTGGGCCATCTTTGGCTGTGCCTCAATCACAAAATCCTCGACATAACACAATTATGCCTGCGGTTTTGTTCAATCGGCACAGCCAAATCTAACCCAAATCTGGTCGCAATTCAGGTACATTGGTAATTTCCGAGTCCCT
>DYDK01000056.1 GCA_020717935.1 Desulfocapsa sp. | reverse complement strand
TGCATGTGAATCACCATTTCTTCTGGATTGATAATAACGCATCATACCACAGAAGAAACGAATTTTGAAATTAAAAAATACATCTTTTAATATTTCATTTATTATTTTGATCAGTTAAAATCATCAATGTCCAATTTTTCTTTTACTTGAAACACTCACTGCGTATGTCCAGTTTTAAAACAAATTCAATGAAACAGAGGGTTCCAAGGCTATTGCTTATCCATGATTGACGAGGTCTGGATCTTAATCACTTATATTGCTTTGAACAATAAAATGTTAAAAACATTTGAGGTGCACTGGTCATTAACTGTACACATCAAAAATTTCCAATAAAGATAGATAAGGAGCTTATTGAATGCCAAGATATTTCGTTTGTAGTATTGGACAGCCAGGCGAAGGATATGACGACGAGAATCTATGCCGATGTATAGTGAATAAAGGATACTTTTTGCATGTGGGTTGCACACATCAAGGTCCAATAGCTGAAATCCAGTCCGGTGATTTGCTCATTTTAAAATATCAAAATGAACTTATTGCATATGGAAGGACTATCGACATAATGCAGAAAAAAACAGCACAGATAATGACGATGGTTGGACATTGTTTATTCCCGTTAATTTGTGGATTACAGGAAACCGAGTGTCGAAACACGGTATAAGCAATGCTCAATTATCGGGATCACCGCATGATGCCGTTAAAGAGGTTGAACAAAAATTTGCCTTTGAACGAATTGTGGGAATTGGGCATCCTTTGTAGGTGGTGACAAAAGAAAAGAAAAAAGGGGCCACAGTGAAAAGAGAGGGGCAGCATACCAATAAAAAATCAAAACCCGACTTATTTTATTGAAAACAAGACTGTTCCATGCTCAATTATCACTTTCGGGAAAATGGGGGGACACCATACATATTGATTCCAGTTAATGCATATGGCATCCCCCAAATTTTCCGTGCGAAGGCCCATCCACTACTATTGCTTGCTACTTCTTCTTAAAACCAAAAATGCCGCCGGGGGCATCCGAGGAAAAAGCAGGGCCGGCAACGCCTAGGCGGGGATGGCGTTTACCGTTGGTGCTACTGAGAGGACTGGCGACCGGACTGCCATTGCTGACCGGTTGCAACCTTTCTTCTTGAGGGGCACGGGGGGCAGGCGAAATGTGAAACAATGTTTCTTCAACCGGAGCAGCGCCGATGGATTCTTGATAGCAGTGATAAAAGAGCAGGCTGTTTTTGAAATAGCTTTTGCGGGTGAGCCAGGGCGGCCAGATTTCTTTTTGTTGGTGTTGCAGGAAGACAGGCAGGCTGCTGATGAGAGAGACAATCTCCTGGCGGGTGGCCCGCGGCAGGTTCAGTTGGTTGCCAATGTCCGTATCCAGCGCGGCCCGCAACTGTTTGCTGAACTGGTAGGTGGCCGAACCTTTGAGTTCGGTGGCAATACAATCAAACTCCTGGATGGCCCAGGGCAGGAGGAGCAGGGCGAGAAGAAATTCGTTGGGAAGTTGCTTGCCGGCCTGCTCTTCAGTCATCTGGGTGCTGATGCGATCAATGACCGCCAGCAAGGCCGTTAATTGCTCCCTGCAGACCTGGCCCCTGGTCTCCTCGGCCAAAATCTCCCCATAGAGTCCCAGCAGGGCGACAAAGAGGCCCGATTCCAAGGCAAGATGAAACCAGTTGAGGAGCTTGCCGCTGTGCAGGTCTTTGAACAGTTCGTCGCGCAGGCGAGAGGGCGGGCAGAGGCGAAGCTCACCATGATGGGCACAAATCGCTATCCAGCTCTGCGGTTCAATGGTAAAGCCGATACGGGCGGCATGACGGATGGCCCGCAACATGCGAACGGGATCGCGCGAGATTCGTTTATCGGGATCGCCGACAATGCGGACAATCCCCCTGTTGAGATCGTCAATTCCGCCCACAAAATCGAGAATGGTATGATGCTCAATTTCATAAAAGAGAGAATTGATCGTCAAGTCGCGGCGCTGGGCATCTTCTTCCAGGCTGCCAAAGCTGTTATTGGGAGCGAGCACGGTCTCCTTGCCATCAATATCATGCTCGCTCAGCGATCGCAGGGTGGAAACCTCGATGACCTTGCCGTGGCGAAAGAAGACCTGCACCAGCCGGAAACGGCGGCCAATGGTCATGCTGTTGCGAAAAATCTTGCGGATCTGGCCAGGGTGGGCGTTGGTGCTGATGTCAAAATCTTTCGGCTGCTTGCCCAGATAGAGATCCCTGACCCCACCCCCAACCAGATACCCGGCAAAACCGGCCTCCTGGAGTTTCCTCAGGACAAAGAGAGCATCAGCATCAATCATCCCCTGGGTAATGGGGTGCTCTCCCTGGGCAAGAATACGGGCCGGAGACAGAGGAGCTACTTCCTGTCTTTCAGGGGTTCGTTGTCGTTTATGACGAGGTGTGGGCATCAGAAATGGGCGGTGTTCTTAGGTTGCTGGAGCAAAGCCACGGCCTTCTTTATAGACCGATTCGGCCTGGGTCACAAATTGATGGAAAATTTCGGCCACTGGCAGAATCTCTTTCATCTTGTAAGTATTGGCGCCGGAGAAGACCAATCCTTCTTCCACATTACCGTCTCTTGACATCCGCAAGCGCTCGCTGATGCAGTAATGATGATCGCATTTTTTCAGGCATTTATAGTCGCATCTCTTGGCGGAGACATCGTCGCCTCGGGTCATGGCCTGAAGAAAGGGGGTATTGATGGCCCGTCCGGGCATCCCCACGGGGGATGAGGTCAGGACAATGTCTTCTTTTTTGGCATTGAGAAAGGTCTGCTTGAAGCTGTCGGCCACATCACACTCTTCACTTAAAACAAAACGAGAGGCGATCTGGATACCGTCTGCTCCATATTGATCCATCATCTCGGCCATTTCGTAGCCATTGGTGATTCCACCGGCGGCAATAAGCGGCACCTTGGTAATCACCTCGCGAATAGGCGGAAAAATTTCGCGCAAGGGGCGATCGGTTCCGAGATGGCCACCGGCCTCACAGGCCTCAACCACGATGGCGGCGGCTCCCAGTTTTTCGGCTAGTTTGGCAATGCCCGGGGTCGAGACGATCATGACAATGGGGACATTGTGTTCCTGACCGATTTTGAAGATGTCCCGGGAAAATCCAGCGCCGGTAAAGATCATGTCCACTCCGGCCTCAATGGAACCCATGACCAGATTATAAAAATCCTTCATCGCATACATGATATTCACGGCCACCACACCGGTGGTTGCAGCCTTGGCCTTGCGAATATCGGCCTGAAGCTCGGCAACGGGCAGGGCCGAGCCACCGATAACCCCGATTCCTCCGCAATTGGCAACCGGAATAGCCAGAGCGGCAGTAGAGACACGAATGGACATCCCGCCCTGAATCAGAGGGATTCTGGCAGTGAACTTGCCGATTTTCAGCGCTGGTAACTTCATAGTGGTAAAACTCCTGCAAGGATAGGATCAAGGATATAAAAAGAACACTGTCATTACCATGTTTTGTCAAGCATTGCCGCAGGAAAGTATAAAAAAGAAGGTGAGTGGGCGGGTTCATCCCGCTTTTTTTCTGATGACAGTGGATAAAAAACTGATTTTACCGCCCTTAACCGCTACCATCCTTGACTTTTTCCTGAATTTACAGTTAATTTTGATTTTTTTCCTGAAGAATGTGATCTTGAGGGTGCCTTGAGCGATAATGAAAGAAAGGAGGAGTGGTCTGTGAATATAAAGGCCTTGAATGGCTTTAAGGATATACTGCCCGGCGAGGTGGAGCTGTGGCAACGGGTGGAGACGGCGGCCCGCGATCTCTTTGCCCGTTTCAACTTTTCCGAGATCCGCCTGCCCATTCTTGAACATACCGACCTCTTTGCCCGCGCTATTGGTGAAGGCACGGATATTGTTGAAAAAGAGATGTATTCCTTTGTCGAAAAACAGGTGACCATGCGTCCCGAGGCCACGGCCTCGCTCCTGCGGGCCGCTATCGAACATGGCTTGCTGGTACAGAAGCCGGTGCAACGGCTGTTCACCATCGGCCCCATGTTTCGCCATGAACGGCCACAAAAAGGGCGGTTGCGCCAGTTTCATCAGATGGATGTGGAAGTGCTGGGCTCGGCCAGTCCTCTGGTTGATGCCGAGTTAATGGCGATGGGTGCCTCGCTGCTGGCAAGCTTAGGCCTTTCCGTGTCTCTGGAGCTGAATTCTCTGGGCTGTCCCGCCTGTCGTCCCGCTTTTCGTGCCCGCCTGCTGGCCTTTCTGACAGATCGGCATGAAGCCCTGTGCGATGACTGTAAACGGCGTAGCGGCACCAACCCTTTACGGGTGCTCGATTGCAAAAATCCAGGCTGTCGCGCCCAGGTGACTGATGCCCCTTCCCTGCAAGACGCTCTTTGTGACGAGTGTGCCGTCCATTTTCAGGCGGTGCAGGACGGCTTGAACCAGTTGGCGGTGCCCTACAGTCTCAATAAATTTATGGTGCGCGGCCTTGATTACTATACCCGCACCACCTTTGAATTCATCACCGGTGATCTTGGGGCCCAGGCCGCAGTCGGGGCCGGTGGCCGTTATGATGGCCTCATTGAGCAATTGGGCGGGCCCAAGGCCCCGGGTATTGGTTTCGCCTTGGGGATAGAACGACTGGTGCTGCTCCTGCAACAGCAAGCGGCTGAGGCCCCACCATCAGGCATCGAGCTTTTTGTGGCTGGAATTGGCGAACAGCCTTCCCGACATGCCTTTGGCCTGACCCATGCCCTGCGCACGGATGGGGTACGGGTCGCCACCGATCACGAAGGCCGAAGTCTGAAAAGTCAGATGAAACTGGCCGGCAAGCTGGGGGCTGCCTTTGTCCTGATTCTTGGTGACAGTGAACTGGCCAGCGGCAAGGCCCTGCTCAGAAACATGGCCACCCAGGAGCAGCAGGAGATTTCTCTGCCTGATGCGGCCGCGACGATACGGGCGATAATACGAGCGACGGCTTCATCTCGTTTATAAATTTTATTTTCTTTTTTACGACAACGACTATTCGAGAACACTATGGAATCAATGGGAAATTTACGCAGAACCCACTTCTGCAACGATCTTGGCAAGGGAAATATCGGCGAGGAAGTGGTCCTCATGGGTTGGGTTTTGCGTCGTCGTGATCATGGCGGGGTCATTTTTATTGACCTGCGGGATCGGCACGGCCTGACCCAGGTGGTCTTTAACCCCGAGATCAATCCTGAAGTCCATGCCAAGGCCCATCAACTCCGCAGTGAATGGGTGCTGGCCCTGCGGGGCCGTGTCGTGGCCCGTCTTGAAGGGATGGAGAATCCCAAGCTGGCGACAGGCGCCATTGAGATTATCGTGGATGAACTGCGGATTCTCAATACCAGTGAAACCCCGCCCTTTCCCCTTGATGAAGAGCTTGAGATCTCGGACACCCTGCGCCTCCAGTATCGCTATCTCGATCTGCGGCGGCCAGCCATGGCGGCAAAGCTTGTCATGCGCCACAAGGCCGTGCAGGCGATTCGCGGCTATCTCAATGATAACAACTTCCTTGAGTTTGAAACCCCCATGCTCACCCGCTCCACCCCGGAAGGGGCCCGCGATTATCTGGTGCCCAGTCGCGTCAGTGCCGGCAAGTTTTACGCCCTGCCCCAGTCGCCACAGCTTTTCAAGCAGCTCTTGATGATTGCGGGCATGGATCGCTATTACCAGATCGTCAAGTGTTTCCGTGATGAAGACCTGCGGGCCGACCGTCAGCCGGAATTCACCCAGATAGATATGGAGCTTTCCTTTGTTGACGAGGAACAGATTATTACCATCACCGAAGGGATGATCGCCAAACTCTTCAAGGAAACCTTAGGGCTTGATGTGGCCCCGCCCTTTGGCCGCATGACATACGATGAGGCGGTTGGCCGTTTTGGCACTGACCGCCCCGATACCCGCTTTGGCTTTGAACTGACCGATCTGACCGAGATTGCCCGCACCTGTGGCTTCAAGGTTTTCCGGGCCATTGCTGATGAGGGCGGCACCGTGCGGGCCATCAACGCCAAAGGCTGTGCCCATTTGTCCCGCAAGGATCTCGATGACCTTACTGAATTTGTCGCTCAATTTGGGGCCAAGGGCCTGGCTTGGGTGAAAATGAAGGCCGATGGTGAATGGCAGTCGCCCATTGCCAAGTTTTTCAGCGATGAGGAACGGGTGGCCATCACCACGGTTTTAGATGCCGAGGAAGGTGATCTGCTCTTTTTTGGGGCCGATAAGAAATCGGTGGTTCTGCAAGTGCTCTCCGAGTTACGGCTGGAGCTGGCCCGCCGTCTGGGTCTGCTGAAAACCGATGTCTTCAACTTTGTCTGGGTCACCGATTTTCCCCTGGTTGAGTACGATGAGAAGGAAAAACGCTATCAGGCCCTGCATCACCCCTTTACGGCTCCCAAAGAAGAGGATGAGGACAAGCTGGAGACGAACCCGGGTGCGGTTTATAGCCGCGCCTATGACCTGGTGCTCAATGGTACCGAGATCGGTGGCGGGTCCATTCGTATTCATCAACGGGAAATGCAGAGTCGGGTACTGTCCGTGTTGGGTATTGCCGAGGAAGAGGCCCAGGACAAGTTTGGGTTCCTCCTGCGGGCCCTGGAGCTGGGAGCCCCGCCGCATGGGGGCCTGGCCTTTGGTCTTGATCGCTTGATGATGCTGATCACCGGCAGTGATTCCATCCGCGATGTCATCGCCTTCCCCAAGACCCAAAAGGCAACCTGCCCACTGACCGAGGCTCCGGCGGGAGTGGCCAGAAAGCAGCTTACCGAACTGCATCTGCGTCCTGACTGGAAGGAGTAAGGGACTCGGATAATATACGGATGTCCCTAAAGGGCGCCCTGAGTGTCCCGTACCCTCCGGCTTTCCCCCGATGAAAAGGCCTTTCATTGAAACTTTAATTTTTTTATTGACAAACAAAGAATTCTTGTCGTATAATACTCAATTTCGTCATTTAAAAGGGCGTATAGCTCAGTTGGTTAGAGCCACCGGCTCATAACCGGTCGGTCGTAGGTTCGAGTCCTACTGCGCCCACCACAGTTACAACAACCAGACCGACACTTTTAGCCCAGAATCTGCATTCAACCACCAGGTTCCTTGAAGAAGTTATCCATTCTCCCACATAGAGCAGGTAAAGCCGAGACGATGTCCCTCACTCTCCGGCTTCCCTCACCAACCTCAAAAGCACTGATTATCACGGGCGTTTCTCCCTGGATCAGGAAAGTTGAAACGATAAGGTACACCCCATCAGGGCTGTACCTTTTTTTATTGCCTCTCTTGCATTTCATCCTCGATTTCGGACCCATTGGTGAGAGGCAAACACGATGACGACAGCAACACCGATTCAGGTGCATCACCTTCTTGCGGCCCTGGATCATCTGGCCCCTTTTTCTCTGGCAGAAGAGTGGGATAATGTCGGACTGCTGGTGGGTAATCCCAATGCCTTCGTGGGCTCCATCCTCTTAGGCCTCGACCCCTGCCTTTCCCTTTTAGATGAGGCCATCAGCTTAGGCGTCACAACTGTCATCACTCACCATCCCTGTATCTTTCATCCCCTGACCACGATTCTCACCACTACTCCGGCGGGTCGTTTTCTTGAAAAAGCCCTGAAGCATCACATGAATATCATTGCCTGTCATACCAATCTTGACAATGCCGTCAGTGGTGTCAGCGATGCCCTGGCGTTGGCCTTGGGCCTGACCGACCTCACCCCGCTTCGCCCCGAGGCCATAACCGAACGAGGAGCCACCGGCATGGGTCGTATTGGCAGCTTCGCAAATCCGCTCCCTGCTGCGACATTTTTAGACAGGCTTTTGCAGATCTTACAGCTTCCGAGCATTCAAATTGCCGGCACCATCCCCGAACAGATTTCAATCGTAGCCCTCTGTGGGGGGAGCGGTTCAGAACTGGCCGAAACTGCGCGAGACAAGGGGGCGGATATCTATCTCTCCGCCGAGATCAAGCACAGCACCGCCTGTTGGGCTGAGGAGAGTGGTTTTTGTGTCATTGATGGAACGCATTATGGCACCGAGCAACCGGTTATACCCTTTTTGCACCGTCAATTACAGGCCTTGGCGACACGCAATAACTGGCCGCTTGCACTGCTTGTGAGTCAAACCGAAAAACGGCCTTTACATTATTATCATAAAAATATCTGCAACAATACTTTCATATAACCCCAACACATCAGGAGAATTATCTTGAACGAAGTCGTCTCTCAACTCATTGCCCTGCAAAAAATTGATCTGCAACTTGACGCTATTGATACCATAATCAAACAAAAACAGGATGCCCTTGACCAACAGGCAGCCCTGCTGGCTCAACGAGAGTCAGACATTGATGATCTTCATGAGCAGATCAGCACCCTCGAACAAGAGCGCCGCACCCTGGATCTGGAGCTGAATGAAGAGCTGGCCCATGTTAAATCCCGTCAGTCCAAAATGATGCAGGTGCAGACAGGGCGTGAGCAAACCGCTCTGCTCAAGGAAATTGAAGATGGCAAACAGGGAATCAAGGAAAAAGAAGAAAAAATGGTTGCCATTATGGAAGAGATGGAATCATTTACCGCCCAGATCGCCAGACAACAGGAATTGATAAAGGGAGAAACCAAGAATTTGCTGACGGAAACAGCCATCACAAAAGAGGATATTGAGGCCATTATCAACAATAAAAAAGAGCATGACAGCACCCGTAAAAAACAGGCCGGCGCCATGGAGCTCAGACTTTTCAACAAATACTCCCTCCTGCGCGAGCGCCGCAAAGGTGTGGCCGTGGTCAATGTCCTTGAGGGTGTCTGTCAAGGCTGTTTCATGAGCATCCCGCCTCAGCAGTATAACATCCTGCTCCGAGGCGACCGTCACCTCGACTGTCCAGTCTGCCAACGCATTATCTATCATCTGCCAATGGATGAGCAGGAGTAAAATTCTCGTCAATCCTTTATATATCCTTGAAGGCCGCAATGTCCGCGACCTTCAAGCTCCTTTCATCGCAAACTCAGACAGAAAGATGAATATGTCAAGAGGAAGAGAAAAAAACGGTTTTATATAACCAACGCCGCATAACAACTGCCTTTTTTGCCCATTCCCAAAACGAACACCCCGCCCCAGAATGGCAACTTTTTGCCGACTATCTGTACAATGCAGTAACCCTCGCTCACCTATTCCCTCTTTCTTTTCAGCTAACGATTTGTGGGCATTTGCTGGAATCTTTTCCCATATGCTATGGTATTCTATCAACGAAAAGACTTATGATGCTCGAAAGGGATATAAAAAATGAAAAAAAGAATATAGAGGATCATGTTTTGAGCCTCGCAGCTGGTATGATAGGGGTGATAATAAGGTTATAACTTTTTAAACATTTGACTAAATCGTAAATAATTATATCATTCTCATGTGGTGGTGACATCAAGAGCCGAAAAAAATCAAGGAACATTTATTATGATGAGCCTCTTGCAAAATGAAGATTTTCGTTCAAAATCGAGGCATGCGAAAAAT
>DYDK01000055.1 GCA_020717935.1 Desulfocapsa sp. | reverse complement strand
AATTCCTTGGTTTTGCTTCACTCATTTTGGGTCGTTCCTCATGAAAGCGTACAGCTTAAACTATTGTCTCAAAATTGGGGACCACTATAATCCAAATTTCAGGGAGCAGGAGTGAGGTTAATTCAAGACAAACACCGGCAAGGCAACTCGCTGGAATAAGATCAGATTTCCTGATCCGGACGGGTAATTCACCCAATATCCGGAAAGGGGCATTGCACATTTTTTATACTATTCGCCATACGATAAAATGGGGACAACCCCCGATACTACTGGGGACAATCCCTATTTTATCCGATTGACTCTCGAGATGGGCACCAGAAAATATGCCAACGCCAAGTGCGACCGGATCAGGAAATCTGAAGATAGAGGACCGTGCTGGTCGTAAAGTCGAACTTGTGCCCTACCTGAAGGAGATCCCGGCTGGTTATGGCGGCGCAAAAGGCATACCAGAGCAGACGGTTTATCAGGCCGTGGCCTGTGTAAAAATAGCGGGTGATAGCAAGTAACTGACAGACTATCCCAAGCAGCAGGCAGGTAACGGCCGTATCGATAGTGATCTGGAAGGCCAGCAGAACCAGATTGTTGCTATCGAGGGCTGTGAAAATGGCTAAAAGGGCTTCCGGCGGGTTGCTACCAAGAAACATGCTACCGACCGAGGTGTGCCTGAAGTTGAACCAGAAATAGTTCACCATGCCGAATACAAGTATGAAGCAAAGCACTGCAGCCAGAGACTGGGCAAAGAGCTTGATGGTATGGAATTCAATGTTTCGCAACCTTTGTTTGCAGGCCGATCGCAATTCACAACACCGCTGCCGCCAGTCGGGCATGTAGTATTCGATCCAACCTTGCATGATCTTCTGGCAGTTCATGATTGTGTCCTCTGGTCACTTGCAAGGTCGGAGGCCGCAACATCATTAGTGTGAACGGCTGAGCCCCTTGTCAACAAGGGTGACATGAGCTGCCGCGAAGGCCTCTCTTGAATTTGTCGCCCGTTCTTTGCGAAGTTAAAATTGATGGCCTCGCAAAAAAACCCGATTATCATAATGTCATTTCGCCGAGGAATATTTATCGGAGAAATCTTAAGAGTATCCAGTGGTTGAGAAACAAGATTTCTCGCTGTCGCTCGAAATGACAGGTTTTTTGGACTTTTTGCGAGACCATCAAAATTATTAGTTTTTAACATGCAAGAAGAAGTCTGCTTATTGATTTTTCTTTATATTCTGCATCTTGATTCTTTCATTATCGTTTTTTTTTGAGCATTTTCATACTCTCTTTGAGAGATACATGATGCAACTTGTAGATACAAGTATAGTTCCCCCAAAATTCTGTCTTGACTTTGGGGGGAACTATACATTGCTCGCATGTGATGATTGACAATCCCATGAAAGTGCAATGAACCGGCAAAGAAAAACGCCAGACCAAGTGCGACCTGATCAAGAAATCTGAACCTGCCCCCCTCCCCTCACGACATATTTTCCGGATCAACATCCACGGTGATCTGCACATCACCCTGGGTCAATTCGCTCTGGCGGGTCAGCACCTGGTCGCAGACGAGGTGGAGATCGTCTTGATACCAGCCCTTGAGCAGCACCTGCCAGCGGTAGAGGTCGCGCAGGCGGTCAAGGGGCGAGGGGGCCGGGCCCAGCACCTCTATCGGTTGGCGGATAAGGCATTTTCCTTTGACTTTGCCTCCAACCCTTCCTTCACCTCCCCCTGCCATCAATGATTTTCCACAATCATGACACAGGGCCGCCACCGCCGTTGCCGTTTGCTTCACCTGCTGTTCACGGCTTCCCTGAATGTGAATGTTGATAAGCCGCAGCAGGGGCGGGAAGGCGGGAATCTGCCGGTTGCCTATCTCCCGTTCATAGAGTTCTTCGTAGGCATTGCGTTGGGCCAGGGCCACCGCGTAATGGTCGGGCCGCAGGGTCTGGATGATCACCTGCCCGGGACTCTCCCCCCGTCCGGCCCGACCACTGACCTGAGATAGCAGTTGATAAGTGCGTTCGGCGGCTCGAAAATCGGGCATGGTCAAGCCACCATCGGCCCACACCACCCCCACCAGGGTGACGAAGGGGAAGTCGTGGCCCTTGGCAATCATCTGGGTGCCAATCAGGATGTCAATTTCCCTGTGATGCATGGCCTGTAACAAATGAAGAAATTTCTTGCGATCAGTGGCGGTATCGGTGTCCAGGCGGGCGATTCTGGCCTCGGGCAAGAGCTCCCCCACCTCCTGCTCGATGCGTTCGGTGCCAAAGCCTACCGGCACTATTTTTTCCGAATGACAGCCCGAACAGAGCTGATTGCTGGGCAGGGTAAATCCACAGTAATGGCAGACCAGTTGTTGTCTGCCCTTGTGCAGGGTCAGCGAGATATGGCAATGGCGGCACTCCACGGGTTTGCCGCAATCCTGACAGAGAGAGACCGCCGCAAATCCCCGCCGGTTCAGGAGGAGCAAGCTCTGTTTGCCAGCAGCCAAAGTCTCCTGCAAGGCCCGTTGCAATTTGTGACCCAGGGCCATGCCATAGGCCTTTTCAGATTTATCCCGCAGACTCACCAAAGAAATAGCAGGCAGGCTTCGATCCTGCACCCGTTTGCTCATGGTGAGAAGCTGATATTTACCGGTTCGGGCATGATAAAAACTGGTCACCGAAGGAGTAGCCGAACCGAGCACTACCACCGCATCCTGCAAGCTCGCCCGCAATACCGCCACATCTCGTCCATTATACCGCAGTCCGTCATCCTGCTTATAGCCGCCATCATGTTCTTCATCCACCACAATCAGGCCAATATCAGGCAGAGGGGCAAAAACCGCCGATCTCGCCCCAATAACAATCCTCGGCCCATCTTCTTCTGAAAAGTCCTGCCTTGTCCCCTTTCCCCCCTGCTCGCTGCCATCTGGCTTCTGGCTTCTGAACGCCTGCGCCCACTGGTCAAATCGCTCACCAGCAGATAAACCACTGTGCAGCAGCAACACCCGTCCGCCAAAACGAGAGACAAAATGGGCCTCAAGTTGGGTGGCCAGGGCAATTTCGGGAACCAGAATCAGAACATCACGGCCCATCGCCAGACAGGCCGCAGCGGCCCGTAGATAAACCTCCGTCTTGCCGCAGCCGGTGACTCCGTGCAGGAGAAACGGGGTAAATTTTTTCTGCTGCACGGCTGGAAGCAGTTGGGAGAGCGCCTGCTGCTGTTCAGGAGTCAACTCCTCAGGAGGGGGAAACCAGGGAAGCTGTGCCCCATAAGGATTGCGAAAAACCCGCTGCTCCAGTCGCACCACCACCCCCAGTGCCTGCAAAGACGGCAAGACCTTGGCCGCACCGCTATAGGCTTTGTTCAATTCCTTGGCCGGAACCGTCTTTTGTGAACTTTTCTGACAGAAAAAATGAAGGAAATAGAGGGTCTTGAGCTGGGGAAAAGTGAGGGGAAGAGCACGCTGTTGTGCAAAACAAGCGCCAAAGGATTCAATATCCGCTTTGCTGGGAGTGACAGTGGAGCCGGAAGGAAGCGACAACTCCGCTGTACGAGCATAGCAGATTTCATTTTTCTGCCTGGTCGCATTACCCACTAAAATCTCCTGAATCTCAACCCATCCCTGTTCCTGCCAGGACTGGATAAGGCGGCGAGAACTGAGACGATTCAGGATTTTTCGTGATTCGACAGCCGTCAGCAAGCCCTTGGCCACAAGGGTGGGCAACCAGTCGGGGGGCCGCTTGTTTATTGGCTTTGCGGACAGGTCTTCTTCCACGGGTAAACTCTCGGACAATCCAAGCAGCAAAGAGAGGTGTTCCCGCCCTGCCCCGCTGAGACAGATCTGTTTGCCACTGCGAGGAGCAAGGCCGCCAGGCAAGGCCGTTTTAATGACCTCGCCTATGGGGTAATGATAATAACCGGCAATCCAGCGAAAAACGGGAATCAGGTTGGCAGGAAAAAGGGGCTGCGGATCAAGGACTTCGATAATTTCCCGCAACGCATAGGGCACAATCTCATCGGGAAGAGAACCCAGTACAAAACCAGTGAGCTTGCGGCTGCCCAGAGGCACCAAGACCCGTTTACCTACTGGGATTGCTCCAGACTCACCCTCTGCCTCATCATTAAAAAGATAGGTCAGCGATCGCGGCAACGGAGCCGCAACCGCCACCTCCAGACGCATCATAGCTTTGCGGCCAGTTCCTTGATATGGGCCCTGAGTTCAGCGCCAAGCTTATTGTGAATGATGCCATACGCGAGAATCGCCTTGAGATACCCCATCTTGTCACCAGCATCATAGCGGGTGCCGTTAAACTCGTATGCGTACATATCCCGTTTTTTGCCAAGGGCCTGCAAGGCATCGGTCAACTGAATTTCACCGCCATGACCGGGCGTGGTTTTTTCCAGAAGATCAAAAATTTCCGGCATGAGGATATAACGGCCAATGATGGCCATATCCGAATCCGAGGTGCCTGGGGCTGGCTTTTCAATCATCCGGTTCACCTTGTGGGTGCGCTCCCGCTCCAAGGCCTCACCCTCGACTATGCCATACTGGAAAGTCTGATCCATCGGCACCCTCTGCACCGCCACGATGGACTCCTGCACCTCATCAAAAAGATCCAGCATCTGCTTGGCACATGGGGTTTTGCTCAAGACCAGATCATCGCCGAGCATAATCATAAACGGTTCATCACCCACCACATGCCGAGCCGTCAAAATGGCATGACCAAGACCTAGAGGCTTTTTCTGGCGCACCGACACCAGATCAATCAAATTGGAGATATTATTCAGCTCTTCACCAAGAGCAATCTTCTTTTTTTCCTTGAGCACGCAATCGAGATGAAAATCGTAATCAAAATGATTTTCAATAGCGGACTTTCCGGCGCTGGTGATAAAGATAACCTGCTCAATACCAGAGGCTACGGCCTCTTCAACAATATACTGAATGGTGGGCCGATCCACAATGGTGAGCATCTCTTTAGGGATGGCCTTGGTGGCGGGAAGAAATCGGGTTCCCAAGCCTGCCACTGGAATCACTGCCTTTCGTACCTTCATGTGCTCTTCTCCTCTTTCGGGGTGACGGATGAAATGGTATAGAAGCATAACGATTCATCCTCACAGAGCAGATCACGAATCAATTCGACAATCTGGGCTTCGTGGCCAATTCGGCAGCGTCCGCAGAAGCGATACCGGATACTGAGATGATGAAGCGTCACCTTCTTTTTTGTAAGGGACTTGGAAATTACCAATGTACCTGAATTGCGACCAGATTTGGGTTATATTTGGCTGTGCCGATTGAACAAAACCGCAGGCATAATTGCGTTATGACGAGGATTTTGTGATTGAGGTACAGCCAAAGATGGCCCAAAGATGGGAAGTAAGATGGTATATTGGTATTTTCCAAGTCCCTAACACCTCAATCCTGCAATCGTTTGACAGCCTCAGTGTTCAAGCGATTGCAGGATTGAGGTGACACTCAACCATATACCATAGAATCCAAAGTTCAACCATTCCTTCATGACTCGTCCATCTTCGCCAGGCGCCCTTCCCATCCTCAATCACAAGGATGCCATTCAGGAAGCGCTCACAACTCACCAGACCATTGTCATTGCCGGCGACACCGGATCAGGCAAGACAACCCAGCTCCCGCAATTTTGTCTGGAGCTGTTTCGTGATGAGAATAAATGTATCGGCTGCACCCAGCCCCGCCGAGTTGCCGCTGTCTCAGTGGCCGAACGGGTTGGCGAAGAGATAGAAGAAAACGGTGGCATGAGGAGTCTGGTTGGCTACAAGATCCGTTTTCACGATCAGACCAGCCCTGACACCCGCATCAAATTCATGACCGACGGCGTTCTTCTGGCCGAAACCCGAAGCGACCCGCTCCTTCGCAAATACAGGGTCATCATCATTGATGAGGCCCATGAACGAAGCCTCAACATTGATTTCCTCCTTGGCTTTCTCAAAAAACTGCTTCCCAAACGGCCCGATCTCAAGCTGATTATCACCAGCGCGACCATTGACACCACCATCTTTTCCCGCCACTTTGGCAATGCCCCGATCATCACCATTGCCGGCCGCACCTATCCGGTGACGGTGCGCTACGCCCCATACGATGAAGAATCGCTGACTGAAAAGGAAGACTACATCGATCACTGTGTGCAGATGGTGAGCGACCTGCACCAGCAGGAGGGCGCGCGCGACACCCTGATTTTTCTGCCCACTGAACACGACATTCGCACCTGTTGCGCCCTTCTTGCCAGAAAAATGCCGGAGGCCGTCGTATTGCCCATGTTTGGCCGCCTCCAGAGCGGAGATCAACGCCGCATTTTTCAATCATTCAAACAGTGCAAAATCGTGGTGGCCACCAATGTGGCCGAGACCTCCATCACCGTGCCGGGCATCCGCTTTGTCGTGGATGCAGGACTGGCTCGTATTTCCCAATATAATGTCAGGGCCAAGACCCTGAGCCTGCCAGTCACAAAAATTTCGCGCGCCAGCTGCGATCAACGCAAAGGTCGTTGTGGGCGTATTGGCCCGGGCATCTGCGTCCGCCTCTATTCAGAAGAAGATTACCTGAATCGCGAGGAGTTCACCGTTCCCGAAATCAAACGGGCAAATCTGGCCGAAGTCATTCTGCAGATGATAGCCTTCCATCTTGGTGACCCGCAGACCTTTCCTTTCGTCGAGCCGCCAATGAGCAACGCCATTCGTGATGGCTACAAACTGCTGACGGAACTGGGGGCCATTGATGAGAAGGGGAAACTCACTCATCATGGCCAGATCATGGCCACTCTGCCCATTGACCCCTGCATCGCCCGCATCATCATTGCCGCCCGTGAAAACAACTGTCTGCGCGAGATAAAGATTATCGCCGCCGCCCTTGCCATTCCTGACCCCCGCGTCCGGCCTGCCCAGCAAGAACAGGAGGCTGATACCGCCCACCGCACATTTGCTCATCCCAATTCAGACTTCCTTGCCCTGCTTGCCATCTGGGATCGCTTCCATGCCGTGCAAGAACAGGTCAAATCCTGGGGCCGTCTGAAAAAATTCTGTGCCGGTCACTTTCTCTCGTTCCAGCGAATGCGTGAATGGCTTGATCTCCACGAACAGCTTGACCGGTTGCTGGCCCTGCGTCCAGGCTTTAGTGACAACAGCAGCCCCGCTTCCTATGGGGCAATTCATCAATCCTTATGCACTGGATTCTTGCGCAATATCGCCATGAAATCACTCAAACCCAAGGACCAATCCTATATCGGCGGTGGCGGCATTGAGCTGATGATCTTCCCTGGCTCGCATCTCTTCAGAAGTAAATGGGGTCAACAAAAAACAGAGGCCGGTGAGCAGAGTAAGAAAATACCAGAAAAAATTCAGGCTATAAGCAATCAGTGGATCATGGCCGCCTCCTTTCTGGAAACAACACGACTCTACGCCATGACCGTGGCCGCCATTGATCAGGAATGGCTGGAAACCTTAGGCGGATCACTCTGCAGAAAATCCTGGTCCAACCCGCATTGGCATAAAAAATCAGGCCAGGTCGTCGCCGATGAAAAAGTGACTCTCTTTGGTCTGGTCATTGTCGCCAACCGGAAGGTTAATTACGGGCGCATTGATAACGACAAGCAGGAAGAGGCCCGACAGATCTTCATTCAGTCAGCCCTGATTACTGGTGAGATCGAAAACCCCTTCCCTTTCCTTCAGCACAACCTCAAGCTTCTTGCCGAGTGGCAGGAAACTGAAGAGCGACTGCGGAAACGAGACATCGTGGTGGATGACCGCATGCTGTTCGCATTTTATGAGCAACGCCTCCCCCAAACCGTCTATGACCGTTTCACTTTGCACCGATTTCTGCAAAAGCTGAAAGAGAAAAAAAATCTGGAGATGACTGAGGACGACATCCTCAACCGCCGTCCCGAACACCACGAACTCAGCGATTTTCCACCCTTGCTCACTATGGGTTCGCACCAGTTTCGCCTGGAATACAATTTTTCTCCGGGCGCCAAAGATGATGGGGTAACGGTGCGGCTGCCGTTGAATCTGATCGAAACCTTGCACGAATCCTTCTTTGAGTGGGTTGTCCCTGGCCTGCTCAAGGAAAAGGTTGCTGTATTGCTCAAAGGCTTACCCAAAAATATCCGCAAGCACCTGATTCCACTCAATAACACCGTCGATCTTCTTCTGGATGATCTCGAACTCTATAAAGGCTCATTGCATCAGGCCCTGGAACGCTCTGTTCTCAAGGCCTTCCGCCGCAACATTGTGCGGGCCGACTGGCCTGCTGAACTGCCGACGCATCTTTCCATGCGTTTTCTCATTTTTGACCAGACTGGCGCCGAAATGGCAACCGGGAGGTCTCTCGCCAAACTCAGAAAAGAGCTTCTCCAACACCCAACGGCCACCAGCACGGGCATCATTGCCAATGTGAGCAGCCAGAATCAAAAAGTTAAAAAATTATGGGAGGAAAAATTATGTGCCACCTGGGATTTTCATGACCTGCCATCTTCACTGCCCCTGCTCAGTCCGCAAGGGGAGCCGTGCGGTTTTCTCTTTCCGGCCCTGAAGCCCATAAAGGATCGAGGCGGGGTGATGATTGAATTTATTCCTCATCAGAAAGAGGCGGTCATCCGTAATGGTGAAGGCTTGAATTTTCTCTATCAACTCCACGAAGCGGAACAGTATAAATCCCTCAAAAAATACTGCGCCACCAGTCTGTCCGCCCCCTCTTCTTCCTGGCTTACCCAGGGGCTTGGGGATCGGGCACAAGTGCTGGGCGCCCTGCTCTCATTCATCCTGCGAGCCCTCTTTCATACCGGAAATGGTCGTATTCCCGACCAGGAGACCTTCAATAAAATAGTGAGTCAGGTCAAAGGCCAGGGCTTTTATAATGCTGGTCGTGTGATCTGTGATACGGTTATGGTTATTCTCCGACAACGACGGGAACTCAGCGCTCACATCCATCGTTTTGCCGATCTGGCCCGCAAAAACCGTTCCTTTTCCAGGACTCGTTTTGATGAATATCAAGGACTATTGATGGAGATACTGCCTTTCAATTTCTTGACGAGCTTTGAACTCGCGGAAGCGCAGGGATGCGGCCAGCAGATGAAGGCCCTCATGATCCGCATTGAACGGGCCTTCGTGGATCCAGCCAAAGACGCGCTCAAAGCGGCCCAGCTCAAAACCCATTTGCAGAATCTTCACCAACTGCACACAATGGAAAAAGACCTGCCCGTCGAAGCCATGAGCGAGATGAAAAAATATCAGGAGATGATAGCCCATTACCGCATTGCCATCTTCGCTCCCGAAATTCAGGGGAAAATCCAGGTCTCAGCCAAAAAGCTTGAACAGCAGTGGCAGGAACTGAGCAGACATATCTCCATCAAGAGCCGGTGACATGATAACGAACTCTTTTGAGTAGCGGCGTTCAGCAAATTTTATCTGCCAGTGATCGATCATACAAGGAGCCGTTAATTCCGTTTAGCTTTCAAGTCGATGCTCATTTCTTGCATTTGCTCAATGAGATCAAAGGTATTTCGTGTCACCTTGATTGCGAACTGGAATAAGGGACTTGGAAATTACCAATTTACCTGAATTACGACCAGATTTGGGTTAT
>DYDK01000054.1 GCA_020717935.1 Desulfocapsa sp. | reverse complement strand
AAGGGTCAGTTGTCCCGAATATGAGTTGAAGGTTGATAGTCTTTAGTCCCTTCAACAGCAGGTATCCTGTTATGGAACTTATCGCAATCAGCATGACAGCGCCACACAACCAGGAAAAAATAGGGATGAATTTTTCAAGGAAACGCATTATTCCTGTCACCTTTTACTTCCCGGTATTCGGACAAGTAACGACACAATGGTGTTTATCAGATAGAGCAACATGCCGCAGACAAAGATGGCCTTGAATTCCAGGCTTTCGTTGTCCGCTGCAAAGACAAGAGCTATATGAGAGGGAAGCGTCCGGACAGCATCCAGAAGAGAATCTGGCACCTGTGCGGCGTTGCCGGCAAGCATCAAAGCGATCAGGGTATCCCCGATTGCCCGACCAAGGGAAAGAGTGACAGCAACGAGAATACCCTGTCTGGCGCAAGGCAGAGTGACATAAAGAAATCGTTGCATCTGAGTACCCCCGGCGGCAAGCACCGCATTGCCATACGATTGCGGAACCGCCTCAAAGCTGTCGCAAAACAACAGGATCATGGTAGGGGAGAGAAGAATAGCCAGCATGAGGGACGCAGACAGAACACACATTCCCGAACCACTGCCAAAAAGGCCCCGCACAAAGGGGATAAGGAGAAAAATTCCAACAAAACCGTAAATAACCGTCGGCATTCCGGTCATGAGCTCCACGGATTTACGCAACAGTTGACTCATCATGTCCTGGCCAGTCACCTTTATCAAAATAGCGCAGCCCATACTGAGAGGGAAGGCACATATCATGGCGAACAAAGAGACGGCAAGTGTACCGGCAATCATGGGATAGATACCGAACACGCCGAGGTGTGGTGCCCAGGGGCTGGTCATGACCTCAAAAAATCGGCCTCCCGAAAAAAAAGGGAGGCCGAAGACGAACATGAAGCCAAAGATAACAATGGTAATCAGGACACTGATGAAAGCAGCTGCATAAAAGAGCCTCTCCACCAACTTTTCATATCTCGGGATCATTGAACAGGAATAAAACCCTGCTCGACGACGATCTGTTGTCCCTCTGCAGTAAAGAGATAATCCAGGAACTTCCTGGTCAGGCCAGCAGGCTCTCCTTTTGTAGTGCTGTAAAGCCCTCTGGCAATAGCATATTTCCCCTCTTTCACCGTCTGCGAAGAGGGCGTTATACTGTCAAAGGCAACCGCCGCCACACTCTCGTCAATATGCCCCACCGAAATATAGCCGATACCGAAAGGATCCTGGGAAACGGTGGCCTTCATGGCCCCATTAGAGGCTATAGTATTGGCGTTGGCAGCAATCGCCCCTTCTTTCAAGGCGGCTTTCCAGAAAACCTCTCTGGTGCCGCTGGTTTCTTCCCTGCTGTAGAGATTGATCTGTTTATCGTTGCCACCCACTTCCTTCCAGTTGCTTATTTTGCCCGCATAAATATCCTTGACCTGTTCCTGGGTCAGGGAGCGAACCTTATTGGAAGGATGGACAATGACACCTACGCCATCAATGGCCCATTTAAAAAGATGGAGACCGTATTTGGAGATCTCTTCGTCGCTGGGCTTCTTGCCGGTGTTCCCAATATCAACCATTCCTTCACTCACCTGTTTGATACCCGCGCCGGAGCCGCCACCGGCAATGCTGATCTGGACTTCTGGATTCATTGTCATGATGCGACGAGCCGCCTCCTTCATCACCGGGATATGAGCTGTCCCTCCGGAAATTTTGATTTCTCCCTTTTCTCCCTTAAAACCGTCCAGGTCGCTGGCCATGGTACTGGTATAAAAACAGAGAAAAAACAGTGCCGTACCCAGTATCATCCTCATTCCTAATCTCATATTCGCTCCTTTCTTTATTCTTTAACTGGTAAGACATGAATTGCCTTTACTATAAGTCGTATCTGGTCTCCCTCTTTTATATCTAATTCGGCCAATGATTCTGTTGTCAAAACTGACCCCATTTCAATACATTTTAGGGTTGGTAACATCAATTTTTATCAATGACATGATGTCGCCCTTTTGAATCGATTTTATTTTCCCTATGATCTGATTTTTTGCACCATACTTCATCATTGATCTCCATTTTAATTTTATTTTTCTGAAAAAAACTCCATGATATTATATTATTTTTGGCAAATGCCCTTGAAAATATCGCGGAGTTCAGCATCACTCAATTTCGTCGTTAACTGCTCTTCATATTCATCACCCTCCTCATCTGGCCAAAAATCGGCCAGTACCTGTTGCGACTTTACTTCCCCCTTTTTTGTAATAACTATCAAGCGTTCTGGCTCTACCTGCAGCTTGTCTTTTCGTTTATGATACAACCACCGGTCACACTCATCATGGGTGCCCGCATAGAGCATAAAGAGTTTATTTTTCCTTGTCATGGTGATGAGCCGATAGCCGCTACCCAGATCATATTTTCTGCAATTTTTCAGTCGAAGCTCACCAAATTTTGTTCTTTTAGAGCGAAGCTCATCTGTCTCTACACCGGCATGGCGCAACAGCAGAGTGATTATCCGCTCCGCACGATCGGCCGCTAAAACCCCTTTTTCGCCTGATGTCCGCAGCATGTCCAACTGTCTGTCAAAACTCCTTGTCTTATAAAAAATCTGTATCATTGGTTTTACTCCGTTTGAAAGAACCCGTAGTCGTGCACTCTGTGATGATTTCGCAGGTAAGCGAAGACTCCGAAACGACCGGATTCTCATAATGTCATTTCGACGAGGAATATCTCTCGGAGAAATCTTAAGAGTATCCAGTGGTTGATAAACACGATTTCTCGCTGTCGCTCGAGATGACAGGCTTTTTGGACTTTTCGGAGTCTTCGCTTACCTGCGAGACCGTCATCTTTTATTTGAAAATTATATTTTTTCTCCCTGTCTCGCGGCTTCAATGGATGCGCCTAATGCGCCGATAATACTCGGATTTTCAGGGACAATCACCTGCACATTGTTCAATCTCCGGCGTACCAGATCGACAATGCAGGGGTTGTTGGCTACCCCGCCGGAGAAGGCAACCGTGTCGCCAAAGCCCACTCGATTGAGCATGGAGATAATACGGTCGGCAACCGAGGCATGGACGGCCCGGGCGATATGTTGCCGTGGAACGCCTCTGTTTTTCATGGAAATGACTTCAGATTCGGCAAAGACTGTACACATGGAGTTGATCTGCACCTCCTGGGTTGACTCCAGGGCGGCGCTGCCAAATTCGCTTAAAGGGTAGGCGAGGGATGCGGCCATGATCTCCAGGAAGCGCCCTGTTCCAGCCGCACATTTGTCATTCATCTGAAAATTGACAACCTGGCCCTTGTCACCAAGGGAAATGACTTTGGAGTCTTGACCGCCAATATCAACAATGGTTGTTGCCTTGGGCAGTAAGGTGTGGATGCCGATAGCATGAGCCTTGATCTCGGTGATGACCGCGTAATCAAAGTATTCTTTCACCAGATGCCGTCCGTATCCGGTGGCGATGACCGTGCAGGGATGGTACCGCGCGATCATCGCCTCTACTTGGCGATGGGGTTCAAATCCACTTTCTTTGATCTGATAATCCACGACGGTATCGCCTTCCCAGGCAGCTACCTTGATGGCTCGTGAACCCAGATCTATTCCGACAAACATGTATTTCTCCTGTGAACCTTTTGCAGGTAAGCGAGTATACGAGACTCCGAAATGATCTTTTCGCTCAAACTCTTTGTTATGCTCAAAATTTTATCATCGGAATATCAGCTATATGCCTGCGGTAAAATTTTTCGCATGCCTCGATTTTGAACGAAAATCTTCATTTCGGAGTCTTCGCTTACCTGCAAGAGGCTCCTGTTTTTAGTTTTTGTTGCAAGCTGTTATCCCCGAATTTGCTCCAAAAATGCCTCGACTCTGGTTTGAATCTGTCCCACATCTTCAGGCGAGTAGTCGGACTCTATAAACATATATGGAATTCCCTCTTTGGCACAGGTCTCACGAATGCGGATCTCCTCGATATTGTAGGTGTGGCAGAACTGGAGCGAATAGTGAATGATGCCGTCGGCTTTAGACTCGCGGAACTCCTTGACCACCTGCGCCATTCGCTCATCATTGGGGGTAAAACAGGAACAGTCTATATTCATGTATCGCTTGGTAAGCTCGGTGAGGATAGACTCCATGTCGGCGCCATCCTCGGCCATCAGATCCTTGTAATAACGGGTGCCGATACAGCTCTCCTCGTTGACGATCACGGCTCCGGCGCCTTCCACCAGATTATGCAGCTTCCAGTTGGGCAAGGCCATGGGCACTCCGGCCACCATAATTCTGGTGGCATCCTTGCTTGGTACGGCTTCACCCCTGGCAATCCGCTGTTCCAGCTCATCGCACAGCTCATTGACCTTGGCGGCAAACCGGATTGGTTCATCGTAAAAGGCAATCTGCTCCACGAGGAGCACATCTTTCCCTGAAATGGGAGTTGGATTTGCGTGTCGCAAGCTGTTGAGCCTTTGCAAGGCTCGTCGTTTGCCATTCATGACCTTGACCGCCGCATTCATCGTGTCCACCGTGATGGTTGTGCCGGCGATCTCCTCGACCTTGGCCTTGAACTCCTTTACTTCATGCAGCCACATTGTGCGGTCAGACTGCTTTTTCATCTGCGGAATTTCCATGACATAGGTCGGAACCATTGTGTCGAGAATTTCCCAGCACTTTTTCTTGGCATCACAGGTGGTCTCGCCATAGACAAAATCCACCGCCTGAAAATAGGGGCAAATTTTCCCCGCCTTAAAGCCAAAGGCCGATTTCACCATGGGGCAGATGTTGCGGGGCAGGATTTTCTCGGCATCGGGAATGGAACCTTGCGAGCCGCCACACAACCCCACACAGACGCCGCCAGCCGCGAGTACCACTTCTTCGGGAATATAGACGCAAAAGGTGCCAATAACAGGGTGCCCCTCCGCCTTGGCTGCCAGGAGTTCCTTGATTCTGCCGCCGTGAATTTCAGCGACCATTGCATCAAAATAGGCCATTTTCAGAGGACGATTTTTTTGACTCAGATAGGTTTTACGGAAAATCTCGCCCAGCATCAGACGCATCTTGTCAAACCGCTCCACATCCATCCCTAAATCCTTCCACATTTCCGGATAGGCCTTTATCTCAAATGATTCTGTTGTCATGGGGTACTCCTTTTGTAAATTTGCTGAGAGTGTAACGGGCATTTTTGCCCATCTTGATTTTTTTGAGAAGTCCTCACCTTTGAGAACTCCCTTTCATTTGGCACATATTTTCATGAATAGCAGCGTGGATTTCCCTGAGCGTCTTTGCACCGTTAAATCCGAACTGCCCCGCCGCATCACCCAGAGAAAGGAAAAGCCCCTGGCACAGAATGCAGATGCCTGTTTCCTCTTCAAGGCGTTTGAAGATTGTTTCCGTGTGACGATAGTCGCTGATAATGTCAAGAATGACTGTCTCAGCGTTGATAACTGGTGGCGTTTCGGCAATGATGCCTGGATCTGGAGGATTTCCTTGCATTCTACGGCGTTTTTTTCATCGTTTCTGTGAGTGCCCGTGGTATCTGTCTGATTATCTCTATGATCTGCGTTGCGGGCGTTGTTTGCGCAAACTGACCGGCTAAGCGATTGGTCTTCATTGCCACAAGGGCTGCTGTTCTCATCGGCATTCCCGCATCAATGAGAACAGAGACCATTCCTGTCAGAGTGTCGCCCGTTCCTCCGACGGCCTCCATAGCCTCTTCCTTTGGACTGTCAATGGTCTCAAGAATTCCCTGGGCGTTCGCCAGATAATCCTTGTTTCCCTTGACGAGGAGATATTTGGCGGCGTTATCGTTTTCATAGGCCCGGTTAATGAGATCGGGAATGCGGTTGTTCTCGTGAAGAATGAAGCCCCTCGTGTAAAAGGGATGCGGAGCCTGTTCATCGGCCAAAAAGGCAAGCTCGCCCACATCCGGAGTAAAAAGATCGTACAAGGATGCCGCTCCGCACATTTTCGCCACATACATAAATCCAGCATCAGCAATAAGGATGGGGCGGGGGGCCAGTTCTGCAATGGTTATCTGGATTTTTCCATGCAAGTCCACCATCGGTTGAAGATAGTGAAATGTGATGGTTTGGAACTGATTGCGTGGGAGAATCTCGATCATCTTTTCATATAAGAGGTGACTGCCACTCCCGATTCCCGTGTCTCCAACAAGGCAAGCATAGGGTGCGGGTTTTCCCAGCACCCTTGCCACCATTGCCGCCGCTGCCAGCAGTGCGGGTGTCCCTCGGTTGACTGGGATAGCTGTTGTTCCCATACGAAGGTCTTCATTGTCGAGTTCAACTAATCCCTCTCTCAAGGGGAAGTCTTCTGCTGGCACAGTTCCGGCTACACAGAGCATTGTCGTTGTACCTCCTCGTAGGCCAGTTGCAGTGCGTATCCGCAGAGCGTGTGGCCAATATCATGGGGGGCGGGCGCCTCGGCAAGAGTTTTTCCGACCATGGAGGCGGCCAGAAAAGGAATATCGGGGCACCCTCCTCCCGATATGTTGACAATGACTTTTGTTTCCTTCTCTACTGTCAGTTTCATATTGGCCGCTCGCACCATGAGGTAACGGCCATAGTCCTTAATCTGGAAGATGGCAACGGGTTCGAGAAGCAGGCCCGTTACGGGCACGATCTTCAAAGGTGAAATTCTTTCCCCTTTCAGAGTCCGCAGGATATGCAGCTCGTCAATCAGTGGAAACAAAATGACCAGATCGCAACCTTGCCGGATTTCCGGCGGTGGGCCCATGACCCGCACTGCCCAGCCGTTTTTCTTCAGCAGCTTTTCTGCGAAAATGACCTCGGTGGTATTGTCGAAGACCATAAAGCCGCGGTCGGTTCGTCTGTGTTCCGCAGGTGTGCCTTGTCGCTGGCTTTTTCCCTTTATGAAATCAAAGATGGACATTTTTATACACCATGATGAATGGTTATTTTGAAATCCAGTTCCTGCTCCTCGATACTGGCTATCGTCCATTTTTTGTGGAGTGCGGCGCGGGAGACATTTTCCTTCGCAGCCTCGTTATCGACGAGAACAATAATTTTATTCGCCGTTCCTTTTTTGATCTCATCCATTGTCATCAGAACCGGCTGGGGACAAGAGAGCCCGCGGGCATCTATAGTATTAGTCATGTTATCCTCCTTGTTATGCGATATTTTTTCTCATGGTAAACCCAATGAAAAGACACACGGCGAGCCCGATGATTAAAGCAGGGATGCCATATGCACCGATTCCGGTTGGAGAGCTGGCCAGGCCAAAATTGTGGGCGATGCCAGCTCCGAAGATCATGCCAAAGACGAAGACTGCGGCATCACCGTCTCCCTCGCCAGCAAGGAAGAGCTGACGGCCGGGGCAGCCGCCGGCCAGGGCGAAAGCAAGACCAGCCAGGCACATGCCGGCAAAATTCCAGACACTTTGCGTATGGGCGACGGGTTGATTTTGAAAGCCGGGATGGAACTGACCTAAGAGGATATTGACGGCAAAGGCAGCAGTAATGAGGGCCAGTAAACCAGAAAGAAGATGCATCTGCCGGAACAGGAGGAAGTCACGGAAGGCCCCCATTGTGCAAAAGCGGCTCCGCTGGGCTATAAAGCCGATCAGCAGACCGACAACAAGAGAGATAATCAGAGGGGCATGCATGGAACCGGGCCCTTTCACGCTATAAAAGAGGATCCCGTTTTTAGGTTCTCCTGCTATTTGCGGAAAGACAAACGCCAGGAGCAGCAGGCCCATCATGACAAGGGGAAGCATCCATCCCGCTGTTTGGTGGGTCGGCTTGTTTCTTCCGAGATTGAATCCTGCCTTTAAGAAGAGGGTGCCAATCCAGATTCCGAAGATCAGACCCAGTACGCCAAAGATGGCGTTGCCGTCGCCGCCGGCAAGGCGCAGGGCAACTCGCCAGGGACAGCCAAGAAATATCAGTGTTCCGCTGGCTGCAAACATTCCAAGGATAAAGCGAACAATGGGCGCCGAGCCGACACGGGGCCGAAACTCCTTAAACAGATGGGCGGCAATAAACGATCCGAGAACAAAGCCGATAATTTCCGGACGCATGTACTGCACCACATCCGCCCGGTGAATGCCGATGGCTCCGGCGATGTCCCGTTCAAAACAGGCGACGCAAATGCCCATGTTGCCAGGATTTCCCAATTTCTGTAAAAGTGCCGCTAAAATTCCGATAGCGCCTCCGACCCCGATGATGCCCCATCGTCCAGCAAGGATATTTCCGATTTTGCTCATTGTTTTCCCTCCATGAAATGATTTTTGATAAAATTCCCGGATTCCCCGGGAACTGCAATGGTAAAGGGTGTTTCCTGTCTTTGATAAATCAAAGTGACTCCTTATTCGTCTTCGTTTTTAGTGGTCATGCCAAAGGCATTGATTTGAGCCGTAATTCCGTCAAAAGTAAAACGATCCATGTCGTCAATGGCCATAGTTAGGCAGCGGACGGCACAGATGCCGCAGCCGATGTGCAGCTCGGTATCAGTATCAATAAGGGAAACGATGGGCTCGGTGAGATCGAGCCCCTGGCCAAAAGCTGACAGTCCTGACCAGCCGCATCCTGGGCCTGGGCAATGGTCTCGTCCATCCAAAATCGTGGAGTCAAACCATTTCTACATATGTAATTGGACGGATTTGCCGGAAGAACCGGTTGCCTCCGTCCTGCAGTGATTGATGATTTCAGTATTCAGGCAATGGCCCCGGTCTGGTGATCGAGGCCCTATTTCAACAACCGCAGGATCCACTCGAACAGGAGCCGGTGGAACAAGAACCGCCGCCCAGTTTTTTCTCCGAACTCACAGTGAAATCACCGCTGCTGCTCCCGCTGCCACAGCCGCAACCGGAAGATTTGGCATAATCAACGGTGATGGCGCCGGTAGTGGTAAATATTCCGTTGTTAACGAGAAAGGTGACGCCGTCATTTTCAAAGACCTTGTCGGATTCTTTTTTGTCATCCAGCCCCAGCCCCAGGCTCATGCCGGAACAGCTGCTCTGCATGACCACCCGGATGGCGGAGGTGATGTTGTTTTTTGCCAGATACTCCTTGATGTTTTCAACGGCGGACTCTGTAACTTTCAGCATGGTTTTCTCCTTTTTTTGAGTTGTGATGGGCGGTCGTGCCCATCTGGTCTTTGAGGAAGCATTCCTGTGAGTACTTCCTTTATCGTTGTGTATAAACTGGTTCCAGATATTCATGGAACCGATGTTCCTATCATTTCGGTCAGGATCTTGTCGCACTTGTCATGCACCAGTCCGGCAATGGTGGGCCGTGAGAAATCCCCGTTCTTCATCATCTCCTTGGAGGCACTGATCAGGTTCATTCTGAGCTTGCGGTCTTTAGCCGTTTCCGCCGCCTGAGCCAACTTCTCGCGTAGCAGTGTCGGGTCGATGCCTTCGCTTGTCCCCAGTGGCCCTAAGGTTGCGGCATTTTCGGTGAACTTGGTGATGATCTTGACAAAATTCGGGCCTTCAGCGGCCGAGGCCCATTCAATAAGGAACCGCTGACTGTTTATTCCGAGCCGGGCCAGGGTCTCGTGTACCATTGCGGCGGTGATCAGGGCATGGTAGTTGCCGTCCTGATAGTGGCATTCGCCGGGAT
>DYDK01000053.1 GCA_020717935.1 Desulfocapsa sp. | reverse complement strand
CAGCAACGACACAAGCAAACAATAACAACACAACAACGAATTACAACGAATAGTTAATGTTCGCGCCCGCTTGTCGGTCAAGTTGCTCTGGGTCAAATTGTGCTGACGGCCAACAGAGAGACTGATAAATAAAGATTTGCCGGGTGATGCTTGATTCAATGGTGGATCAAAAAAACCATATTTACTCCCTGGATGTCACCCCGGTAACTGACCGCTTCTTTCTTTCGAGATTGAAGCGGTTTTTTTTATTTCTGGGCTGGCTGGGAAAATGGTTGGAAAATCTCAAAAATCCCTTTCGAGGTTGGAAGGAAGGTTGGAACGAAAAATAAACCCTAATGCAAATACGAGCTAAACCGTTGATATTGCTGGTGGGCGAGGCGGGAGTCGGACCCGCGACCTTCGGCTTCGGAGGCCGACACTCTATCCAACTGAGCTACCCGCCCATTTTTTTAATAACTTCTGAAGTTTATCCTATTCCTTCTGAGTACGCATTATTTTTTTTGCTTCTTTGCCGTTAAGAGTGTTGAATTTTCTGGTTGTGCCGCCAGAGTGTGCAGAATTACATCGCGGTTGTTGTGTGGTTGATTGAGCAGGATAACAAAGGGGGCGTCATGTTGTTGCGGGAGGTATCCAGCGTAACAATAGACTCCTGACAAGGTGCCAGACTTGAGAGGGATGTCGTGTTTGAGCGGGAGAAGTTCCTTGTAAGGAGCAAATTTTTCCAATACCGATACCATGGCTCGAGGGGTTATCCAATTGTGGCGGGATAGGCCAGAGCCTTCCACCATTGTCAGTTCTGCTTCTGAGAGGTCAAGATTTTCCTTGATATAGCTCTGTAAGGTGCGTTGTGCCTTGTCCCAGGTGGCAGGGGGGCCAAAATGTGCCACTCCACAGGCCAGAAACAGCTGGTTAGCGATGAAGTTATTGGAATACTTCAGGCATTGCTGGAGCATCTCCCTGACTGATTTTCCCGACCAGTATGATAAAACCGGTTGGGCATGGGTTGGTGTCAGCCCCTCTTGAATACTTCCTTCAACGACAATCCGCTGCTTTTTCATCAAGCCCGCAAAGAGTTCGCCTGTGTATCGCTGGGTATTGGAGAGCTGGCCGACACTGGGGAAGGCATTGACATTCACGAGATGATGACCAGCGGGCAAGGCTGCGCCGATGGTCTGCATCATTGGCAGCAAGGGAACCTTGGGATCATCAGCCTTAACGGCGTGCTCTGGAGTAACGACAATGGCAATGGCATTAAAATTAACAGCCAGACCGCTGTTCCAGGAATCATAAGGGTTTATGGTATTTTCATTTCCATCTGCCTGGCGGTCAAGCTGATGGGAACTGTCGTCGATAATCAGATTATTGATCTTCCTGATTCCGGTATTGTGCAGATTGTCAACAATGGCGATGATGTTTTCGGTGAGGAGAAAGGGGTCGCCGTTGCCCTGAATATAGAGATTGTTCTTCTGGTCACGATAAAAATGTGTGGCAAAATGATGCTCTGGGCCCAAGATATTGAGGGCAGCCAGGGCCGTGATAATCTTGAGGGTTGAGGCGGGGGTAAATGGGGTCGTGCTATTGTGGGCCTTGCTGATACGACCGTTTGCGGTCAGAGCATAGCCGCCATGCTGAATGTGAGGGATGAGTGCATCTCCCTGACCGGCATACAGATGGTCAGGGAGATGGTATTGAAAACAGATCAGGATGGTGGCCAGAAGCCATACTTTCCTGAATGAAGCGTGCGCTCTCAAATCTGTGGCAATCGGGACAGGGACTTGGCGATTTCTTCTTCCGGATAATCATAATCATACAACTGGCCGGAGAAATACTTGTCGTAAGAGGCCATGTCAATCAGGCCATGTCCAGAGAAGTTAAAGAGGATTGTTTTGGGATCATTCTTGTCGCGGGTGGCCTCAATGATGGCAGCCCGAATGGCATGACAGGTTTCAGGGGCTGGAATGATGCCCTCGGTACGGGCAAAAAGGACACCGGCTTCAAAGCATTCCATCTGATGCACTTTCATGGGTTCAATGATCTTTTCGCGCACCATGGCCGAGACAATGGGGGACATGCCGTGATAGCGCAGGCCGCCGGCGTGGATGCCGGGCGGGATAAAGTCGTGACCCAGTGTGTACATGTAAAGCAGTGGGGTGGTCTGGGCCACATCGCCAAAGTCGTAGGCCAGTTTGCCCATGGTCAGTGAGGGGCAGGAAGCCGGTTCTACGCCCACAAATTTGATTTTTTTGCCGTCCAGATAATCTGGCAGATAGGGCACGGCAAGCCCTGCAAAGTTGGAGCCGCCGCCGCAACAGCCGATGATAACATCGGGATACTCGCCGGCAATGGCCATCTGTTTTTTGGCCTCAAGGCCTATGATGGACTGATGCAGCACGACATGGTTAAGGACTGAACCCAGGGCATATTTGGTATCTTCACGGGAAAAAGCATCTTCAATGGCCTCAGAGATGGCAATACCCAATGAACCAGCGGTGTCTGGGTACTCGGCCCTGATCTTGCGGCCAATCTTGGTATCTTCGCTGGGGCTGGCGACAATGCTTGCCCCAAAGGTCTGCATCATGGATTTGCGGTAGGGTTTCTGGTCAAAGGAGACCCGCACCATATAGACCTTGCACTCCAGACCAAATTTACCAGTGGCAAAGGAAAGGGCGCTTCCCCATTGCCCAGCTCCAGTCTCGGTGGCCAGTCGCTTGACACCTTCCCGGGCGTTGTAATAGGCTTGGGGGACGGCGCTATTGGGTTTGTGCGAACCAACGGGAGAAACTCCCTCATTCTTGAAGAAGATTTTAGCCTTGGTGCCGAGAGCCTTTTCCAGGCTGTAGGCCCGCACCACCGGAGAGGGCCGCCAGATCTTCAAGACATTTAAAACCTCTTCGGGAATATCAATAAATCGCTCGGTTGACATTTCCTGTTCGAGCAGACCCATGGGGAAGATGGCTCCCAGTTTTTCCGGTCCCATGGGTTGCTTGGTGACCGGATCAAGGGGTGGCAACAGGCCGCCCGGAAGATCGGGAACCACATTGTACCATTGGGTGGGCATCTCATCATCACGCAAAACGATCTTCTTGATCATGGTCTTCTCCTTTGAATGAGGGATTGATTATTAGTGCGGGTATCATAAATCCATTATATGAAATTTTGGTAGCATATTCTTATTGAATTTGCAACGATTGCCCTGTGATTCTCTCAGGGCAAAAAAGAAAAAGGGCTGTTTTTTCTTGTGAAGAAAAAACAGCCCTTTTTACAGGATCACGATTCCCGAGATGATTCTTGTGCGGCTCTTGTTTCTTAGGGGCGTTAAGAAATAACTTGTTTTTTTATCTATTCCTTTACGGCCCCTTACGCCCCGCAGGCGCCCCGAAGGAAGTGCCCTTGGGGTAAAGTGCCCTTGGAAATTTCGTTCTTGAAGCAAAAAGAGGCTAAGGTTTCTTTGCGACGGCTTACAGGATTTTTCCCAGGTCTTTGACCTGCTGAACCTGCTCCTTGACGGCAGTAACCTCTTTGACCCCAGGAATCCCGTCCATCAGATCTTTTCCGCCCTTATCCACTTCATGAAGACCATTCTTGAAAGAGGAAATGGCCTTGCCCAGGCCAGAACCAATTTCCGGTAATTTCTTGCCGCCAAAAACGAGAAAGGCAATGCCAAGGATGATGACCAGTTCCGGGGTTCCTAATCCAAACATGTTGTGCTCCTCAGAAAATTATTAATGATCGGGAAAAGAGTGAATCTCAAAGGGTCAGGTGGTAGAGCCGCCTTTGCCCTCATCGTCAAGTTTCTTTTGTTCCTCTTCTTTTTTTGTGGCATCCTTAAAGTTTCTAATGCCTTTGCCAATACCGGAGCCAATCTCAGGAAGTTTGCCGGCGCCAAAGATAATGACAATAATCACCAGAATAATAACCAGTTCTGGCATTCCAAGTCCAAACATGATGGCACCTCGAATGGTGAAAAAGGATTCTCGTACTGAAGAGGAACACTATAAATGCAATAGCTTACAAATTTAGAGCAGTTCAGCCAGAAAGTCAATGATTTCTCGTGGCCAGGATCTGTTGGCCAATCTCTCGCATTGTGGCGAGGATGGCATTCTCGTCCAGGGTCAGTAGTTGACGATTATGCATGATCACCTTGCCATTGATGATGGAGTGGATCACATCCGCCCCTCGAGCCGCATAGACCAGATGTGAGGGGATATTATACAAGGGGGTCAGATGTGGTTGATTGAGATCAAGGACGATGATGTCAGCCTTTTTGCCGACGGCCAGACTGCCGATTTCGTGCTTGGCACGCAGGCAGGACGCCCCGCCAAGGGTGGCCGCATGGAGAGTGGCCTCGGCATTCATGGCGGTGGAATCCATGTTGATGATCTTGTGGAGCATGGCAACGGTGTTCATCTCACCGAACATGTCAACATCGTTGTTGCTGGCACTGCCGTCAGTGCCAAGGCCCAGGGTGATTCCAGCCTCAAGGAGCTGCACTGCCGGTGGCTCACCTGAAGCCAGTTTCATATTCGATTCTGAGCAATGAGAGATTTTCACCTTGTGGGCAGCCAGAGTGGCGATCTCAGACTCGGTTAAAATGACACAGTGGGCGGCCAGGGTGCGTTCATTGAGCAGACCCAGCTGATCGAGGTGCTCCACCGGTGTGCATCCATAGCGCTCTTGGCAAATGGCGACTTCAGCGGCATTTTCCGAGAGGTGAATGACAAAGGGGCAGTTGCGCTCTTCGGCAACCCTCCCCAATCGCTGTAACAAGGGCGGCGAGCAGGTGTACACCGCATGGGGGCCGACGGTGATAGTGATGAGCGGGTGGCCGTGATAATCGGCAAACATCTCATTCATATACGAAAATCCATTTTCCAGATCACCATAATTGGGTGAGGGAAAATCATAGAGCACTTCGCCAATCCAGGCCCGCATTCCTGATTTTTCGGTGGCTCGGGCTACTTCCTTGGCAAAGAGATACATATCACAGAAACTCGTGGTGCCGGATTTAATCATCTCAGCAATCGAGAGCAGGGCCGAGTGATAGACGATTTCGGGGGTGAGCAGGGCCTCGGCGGGAAAGATATGTTCCTGCAGCCAGGTCATGAGCGGCAGATCGTCGGCCAGCCCCCGAAAACAGGACATGGGGGCATGGGTATGGGTGTTGACCAGTCCCGGCATGATCAGGCCATGTTCTTCATGGATGTGTCGAACGAGCGGAAAGCGGGCAATAAGGTCGCTCCCGTGACCAATGGCGACGATGCGATCTCCGGCCACCGCTACCCCGCCTCCGGCAATCGCACCGTGTTGATGAGCAGTGGGCAGGAGCCAGAGTCCGGTGAGCAGCAGGTCAGGTTGTTTGAGTGTCATCTATTGCTCCTTTGGTTGATTGGATGATTGCAATAAGAAGGCGTTCGAGTTGTGGTCCGGCGGCAGTGGCGGCGGCAATAATGTCTTCAAGGATGATGGGCTGCATCTGATCGGGGCTATTGACATTGGCAATGACCGACAAGCCTAACACCTTTAACCCTGCATGGCGGGCGACAATAATTTCGGGAATCGATGACATGCCTACAGCATCAGCTCCACATCCCCGTAGCCAGCGGGTCTCAGCTGGAGTCTCCAAGCTGGGGCCCGGGATGCAGGCATAGGTGCCGGTAACGATATTCTGGAGTTTACAGGCGTGGGCGCACATCTGGGCAAGGGCAATGAGTTTTGGGTCGTAGGGCACCGAAAAGTCGGGAAATCGTGGTCCCCAAGACTCGACATTGGGGCCGCGCAAGGGATTGTCGCCCAGCAGATTCAGGTGGTCGTTCATGATCATGATTGAGCCTGGGGTAAAGGCCGGGTTGAGCCCGCCAGCGGCGTTGGTGACGATCAGGATACGGACACCGAGTTGAGAAAGGATGCGGATCGGAAAGGCCACTTCTTTGGCTGAGTAGCCTTCATAGCAGTGAAATCGTCCGTGCAGCACAAGAACCGGCACCCCATGCAGATGACCGGCGATCAGATTGCCCACATGGCTGCTGACAGTAGCGGCAGGGAAGTGGGGGATTGTGCTGTACGGCAGAATCAGTGTTGGTTGCACCTGAAGGGCCAAGTCGCCAAGACCGGTGCCCAGTTGAATAACTATGGGAGGAATAAAAGAGAGTCGTTCGCGCAAAAATGCGACGCATTCCTCCACCTGCTGGATATCTTTATTGACATCGAAATGAGACATTGAGTTCTGGGGAAGAATTGAATGGCGCTGTTCTGAGGGGTTGAGTTGAGAGTGTTCATATCCCTTGCAAATGATCTCCTTATTAAGGAACAACTCTTCTTTATTATGAAGTCAGTTGTCAAGGGGAATACTCATTCTTCATTACTTTTTTCCCGGGATGATATCCTGCATGATGCTCCGATATTTTTCATCTCATGGATTGTATCCTGTTGTTAGAATTCTGTTTGATCTTGACAGCATCTTTTTTTCGTTGTAAAAAATTTACCCTCAAATACTACTTTGTCAAATCTGATGGTCTCGCAAAAAATCAAAATCTGAAAAAAAACGACATTGTAACTTGTTGAAATTACTAAGTCAGAATGTGAGAAAATGTCTGTTTTAGGACTTTTTGCGAGATCATCAGATTTTAATCTGACAAAGTAGAGATGATAAAATATAAAAAATCGTTATGAGTTGCTTGCGGTTGTAGAGCGAGCCACATTTTTTCTAAGGCCAATCTCTGCCCAAGAGGCAGTTTTTCTATCACCTAAATCCTGCAATCGCTTGAGCATCGAGACTGGCAAGACGGGCACAGAGGCAAGGCGGCAAGCCATTTTCAGCGCAGGCGTAGTTTGTGCTACGCTGAGCACCCCAAGGGTACTTCCTGCGGGGCGCATGAAAATGGTGAAGCCAACGCAGCCTATGTGCCTGTATTGACAGGCGAATGCCAAGTGATTGCAGGATTTAGGTATCATTCATCAGGAGAACCATCTATGTGTCGTTTAGCCCTGAAGACCGCTAATGAGCCTTTCTCTCCCTATGAGGTTCTCACTGCCATGGAGGCCATGCAGGAGGGATATGATGGTTCCGGACTTGGCCTGCTGTTACGCGGTTTGAATTTTAAGGATTACACATACGACTCAAAGCATCCAATCCTCTCCGGGATCGCCCACAGCGAGGCCGCTTGGCTACGCCTGAATGCCTTCATGGCCGAACGGGGCTACGAGCTGCAATATGATCACGAGTTTCAAGTTCGGCCCGAATTGGTAGAGGCCAAGGATCGCTATCGATATTTCCTACGGGCCTACAAGATGCCCGCCGCTTTTACTGGCAAAAGCACGGAGGTTATCGAAAACGAACTGATGCTCACCCGTTTGGCCCTGCGGGTCAACGGCGAACAGAACGCGGGCGATCTCACCGCCTTTTCCTTCTGGCCGGATGTGGCCATGATTAAGGAAGTGGGCTGGCCCATGGAAATCGGCAACGCCCTGACCCTCCATGATAACCGCATCACCTCCCGGGTGTGTATGGCTCAGGGGCGGCAGAACACCAACTACGGCATCAATCTCTATGCCTGCCACCCCTTCTTCATCCAGGGCATCGCCACCATGACCAACGGCGAGAACACCGCCTTTGTGCCTATCCGCGACTGGCTGCTGGGCAAGCATTTCCCTGGTTATACCGGTTATCAGAGCGACTCTGAAGTTTTTGCCCATATTTTGCACTACACACTCAAACAGCTTAAGCTTCCCTTGCAGGCTTACAAGCACATTATCACTCCGCTCAAGAACACCGAGCTGGACAAGCATCCCCAGGGCGAATTTCTCAAAGGGCTGCGTGATGCCTGTCGCCGACTGATCATTGACGGCCCCAATGCCGTGATTGGTACCTTGCCCGATGAAACCTGCCTGCTGGTCATGGATCACAAGAAAATGCGTCCGGCCACTGTTGGCGGTCGTGACGGAGCCTGGGCCATTGCCTCCGAGATGTGCGGGGTGGAGGCCTTAGTTCCTGATCGTGATCCATCCTTTGATTTTCAACCCATGCGTGAACATACAATTATCGTCCCACCCGAGAGAAAGGAACTGACAATATGGTCTCAGCTCGATCCGTATCCGTTGGCCCAGGCAGCTTAAGCTACACGGACCTCCCCTGGATAATTCAGCACCGTGAAGATCGGTGCACCCTCTGCGGACGCTGTACCGCGGTCTGCCCAAAGGAAGCAATTTATCTGGCTTACCGCCGTCAGAGGATGCCGAAACTCGATGTCCTCAAGAAGTCGCGCGGCAACGAGTACCGCACTTTTGTCGGTATCCGCCAGAAAACCAATATGGCCAACGCCTGTATTGGCTGCTCCATGTGTACCATGGTCTGCCCCAACGAGGCGATCATGCCGGTGCCCAACACCAACGAGCACCGCACCCTCTTCTTTCATAACCAGAAGGGGCAGCCTCAAACCCGTGGCGGACGGCGAAATGTCAGCGGCCCCAATCTGCTGGATCGGATCTCTTTTGATCGCATCTCCATGCTTACCGATCCCGCCCTTGATGCCGGTCGTCATGAATTCAGTCTGACTACAACTCTGGGTCGGGTGCTTGCTCCTGAAGAATTTTTGAAACGCCAGCGGGAAGGCGGGTGGATTCCACCGACGCGTGAAATATTCCCCTTTGTCATCGGCTCCATGTCCTTTGGCGCCCTGTCGCCCAACATGTGGCTGGGGCTGCTCCAGGGTGTGGCCTACTGCAATGAGGTGCTGGGGATTCCAGTGGTCATGTGTACTGGCGAGGGCGGTTGTCCGCCATGGGTCTTGAAAAGTCCTTATCTTAAATATATCATCCTCCAGATTGCCTCCGGCTATTTTGGCTGGGATGAGATCATCCGTGCCATTCCCGACATGCAGTGCGATCCGGCGGCTATCGAGATCAAATACGGCCAGGGCGCGAAACCAGGAGACGGCGGGCTGCTCATGTGGTTTAAGGTTTCCAAACTCATCGCCCGTCTGCGCGGCGTCCCCGAAGGTGTTGATCTGCCTTCGCCGCCCGTGCATCAGACCCTCTACTCCATCGAAGAGAGTGTCATGAAGATGATCCAGACCATGTCCACCGCTTTTGGCCACAAGGTGCCGGTTTACCCCAAAATTTCGGCTTCAACCTCAGCCAAATCGGTGCTCAATAACCTGGTGCGCAACCCCTATGCCGGCGGTTTACTCATTGATGGTATTGACGGCGGAACCGGTGCGGCCTACAATATCTCCATGGATGCCACAGGGCACCCCATTGCCTCCAATGTCCGCGAGTGTTATCTCGATCTGGTGGCCCAGGGTAAACAGAACGAAATTCCGATTTTTGCCGCCGGCGGCATTGGTAAAAACGGTAATGTGACTCAGAACGGTATGGCCCTGATCATGCTCGGCGCCTCTGGTGTCCATATCGGTAAGTATATCATGCAATCAGCGGCCGGTTGCCTTGGCAACGAGAAAAACCGTTGCAATGTCTGCAATATTGGTATCTGCCCTAAGGGTATCACCAGCCAGAACCCGAAACTGTATCGCCGTCTCGATCCCGATCTGGTGGCCGAACGGGTAGGCGAGGTCTTCCAGTCTATTGCCACCGAGGCCAAAAAGATCATGGCCCCTCTGGGCCGTTCCCAGAGTCTGCCAGTAGGCATGTCGGATGCCCTTGGTATCAGCGACAAGGATGCCGCTGACCGACTGGGGATTAAGTACATCTGTTAAGGGCCTGTCCACAAATAACTTGAACAGATTGCATCTCATCTTCAGGCTATCTTTGGCTG
>DYDK01000052.1 GCA_020717935.1 Desulfocapsa sp. | reverse complement strand
CGCAGGCATATAGTTGATATTCCGAGGATAAAATTTTGAGCATAACGAAGAGTTTGGGCGAAAAGATCATTTTGCAAGAGGCTCATCAGGTACAAAGGCCATTCTTGTACCTTGTACCTGATTATGGAGAAGGAAGAATTATTTAAGAACCGGCAGTGCCTTTTGCTCCTTGCTGATAAAACGGTAAAAAACTGGAAAGGCGATAAAAAAGGCGACACATATCAGGTATTCAATCCCTTTGATATGGGTGTAGAAGTCAACCAGGGTGTGCAGAGGTTTAATCATGCCGGTGGCGATCATATACTGGCGGGCCAACTCGCTGACTGACCATCCGCTCTGGGAAAGAGCGCCTCCAATTGCTGCTATTGCCCATAAAGCTATCAACGATCCGAATCCAATAATGATCTTGCCGGCAATATTGTTGTTGTTTGTTGTTTTCATAGTTTCCTCTTCGATTCTCTTGAAAACTCAGGGAGCTTGCATTTTTTCAAGCCCCCTGGTTAGTTTCTTTTTTTTCAGCGGGGGTATCATACACCGGTGATGGCAGTGATGAAGCCTCTGACAACTCCTCCACCGGCCAAGGCGCCGATCATGCAGGCACAGGCCCAGATGCCAACCAGTGCGGCCATGACCATTCCGGTTCCCATTGCAAATTTAGAAGTTTCGTATCCGAGATCAACATGGGTCTTGTGAGTGGTGGCGGTATTTGTTCTCATGGCGTTCTCCTTCCTATAGTTGTTTTTCTTTTTGTTGATTCGTTAACCCACATTTAACAGTTGTAGTGCCATGAGCCACAACTATTTGAATTGATTATGATAAAAATCATGCCAAAACATCAAATGTAGTGCCATGAAAATATTTTATCGAATAATATCAATATGTTGCAAAAAAAGCTGTTAAATATGGGTTAAGGCTATTACACACCGGTGATGGCAGTGATGAAACCTTTAACAACGCCTCCTCCGGCCAGGGCGCCGATCATGCAGGCACAGGCCCAGATGCCAACCAGTGCGGCCATGACCATTCCGGTTCCCAGTGCAAATTTAGAGGTTTCGTATCCGAGATCAACATGGGTCTTGTGAGTGATGGCGGTATTTGTTCTCATGGCGTTCTCCTTTATCTGTTTGATTTTTCATCTTTCTATTGCTCTCTTGCCCTTTCTCTTGCATATCTGTTGCCAGAATGAAAAGTTTTCTTGCAAAATGCGTATTGTTTGTCAACATGTTGAATTTATTTTAAAAATAATCAGCAAAGGTTTGGCGATAACAGATGGTCGTGCGACACAAGTGGAGGGGGGAAGTGCAGGGAAAGACAGAATCGTTGCGGAAAGAAAAAAGTGTGTGGCGTGATTTCTACGAAAGTGTGGTGGGGTTTTGTGGATAGGTACAACACTGGTGCGGGGGAAAAAGGGGGTGCAGAAGGCCATCAAGCTCATCAGCTTGGCGATGGCCTTCTGTGTTTAGGGACTTCGGAAAATCCTGATATACTATCTTATTCCATTTCTATTTCAAGTATTCACTTATTGTATAGATGCTCATGCCATTTCCCCTTATTGATATTGGTGTATCACCAATAGTCCTTATTGTAATATTATAGTTTTGATTTAGAAATGGAATTACATCCATGGTCTTCGCTTACCTGCGAGATCATCATCTTTGACTGCGCCTCAATCACATAATCCTCGACGAAACACAATTATGCCTGCGGTCTCGGAGTCTCGCAAGCTCGCTTACCTGTTCAATCGGCACAGCCACATCTAACCCAAATCTGGTCGCAATTCAGGTACATTGATAATTTCCGAGTCCCTTACCATTTGCTGCGGCCAATCACCTCGCCGCGAGTGGAGAGGGTGATCTGTTCTACGGGGACGCTCTTTCCCGCTTGTTCCATAGCCTGTTTGATGATTCCAATCATGGAGGAGCAGCAGGGGACTTCCATAATCAGGATGGTCAGGCTGTGTAAATGACAGGTGGCGATAATCTCGGCAAATCTCTGGACATAGCTCTGGGCATCATCAAACTTGGGGCAGCCCATCATTACGACTTTTCCGGTCAGGAAGTCGGTCTGAAAATTGGGGGCGGAGATTGCGGTGCAGTCGGCAGCGACCAGGAGATCGGCATTCTGGAGGAACGGGGCTGAGGGGGGGACTAAGCGAATCTGCACCGGCCAATGGCTGAGGGCCGAGGTTCCACCAGTAACGGCCAGGATGGGTTTGTTTGCCATCTGACATGGGGTCTGGGGGGCAAAGGTTGTGATCTGGGTCGAAGGGCAGCCGCAGGGTTGGGTGGTCGTTTGCGAGTCCGTCTGTTTCTTTTTTGCCAAGAATTCATGGACTGCCACTTCACTGAAATCCTCGGCCTCTCGCTCGATGATCTGCAAAGCGCCGGTGGGGCAGGCACCCAGGCAGGCACCCAGGCCGTCGCAGAGGTTGTCAGAGACCAGACGCGCTTTTCCGTTAATGATCTGGAGCGAGCCTTCGGCACAGTCTGGTACGCAGAGTCCGCAGCCGTTGCAGAGTGATTCGTCTATTTTAATGATTTTGCGTAGTATTTTCATGGGGATCTCCTCCGAGGGAAAAAAGTCTGAAATAATAAGAGAATCTGTGCTTCTGTTGTTGTGCACTATAGCAGAAATCCATCCTCCAACCTTGACTTGAGTCAACCCTGGTCAAAAAAAAGACCGTCCATAACGAATTATGGGCGGTCTTTTTTTGAATTTCTGTTCCTTTCATTTCAGGCGCCGATGCCCTCGATGCCTGAAATGAGGAGGTGATAATAAGCGGGTAAGCGGGCGCTACTTCACCGGAAAGGGATCTTTCAACTCCTGTTCTGGTTTGAACGACAGCTTCTTGGCCCCGCGATTGTCCAGATATTTGGGCAGTTCGAGATCTATTGTTGTGGGCACAGTCACTCCAGCGGCCGTCAATCCTTGACGAAGCAGCGCTTCAGCCTGTCCTGCCTGGAGGGCGGCATCGCCTAAGACGCGCATGGCCTCGCTGGGATTGTGGAAGCCCACTGAGTTTTCGGCCCCGAAAAAGAGGACGCGATAAAAGGCCTCCTCATAATGATCCTTCGCCTTGGCGTAGAGAGCCTTGTCGATGGTCTTACCCTCGGCCTGGGCCTTGTGGGTCATCTCAAAGAGTTTGGCCACGGTGGCGGTGGCATAGCCGGAACGAATAAAGATAGACGCGGCCCTATCCTGGATGGCAAAAACCTGCTCCTTGAGCCATTCCGGGGTCTCGGTATGGCATTGTTGACAAGCCTTCATCCCATTTTTCAGCGGACTCATGATTCGATGATCCGAGGCTTTCTGGCTTCCCACCTTGGTGTATGGCATATGACAGTCGGCACAGGAAACACCGGCCTGCCAATGGACACTGTTATTGGAGTACATTTCAAACTCAGGGTGGCGTATATAACCCAACTTGAAGCCGGTGACCGATTGTTTCCATTCACCGTAGGCCGGATTGCTGCGGGTCTTTTTAATGATGTTTTCAATGGTAATATTGCCCCATTTACTTTTATCCCAGGGAAAGAAGACATCTACGGATTTCATGTCGGCATCTTTGGGGATGTTATAGGTGACATGGCATTGGGCGCAGACCAGGGAGCGTTTATCCTGGTGGGTCAGTTTAGTCTGATCGACCCCTAATGTGTCTAAGGCCTTGCCCAGACTGAAACCACGAGAGAGTTTGAGAGACATATCTTTGTTGTCGTGGCAGTCAATACAGGCTACGCCCAGATCCTGGTGTTCTTTAGGAATCTCAGCGACCACATCCTTGTAGGGTTTGGAGAAATAGTCCTTGCCCATCTTTTTTTCCATCTGCGGGGCATACGGGGTCTTGCAGGTCAGACAGACCCCACCGGCCTTGACACGGGCAGGATCAATATCCCATTGATCTTTCATCATATTCATGTGGCCCCGTGGTTCGTTGTATTCGATGCCAAATCCCCAGCCATTAAAGAGAAGGGCCAGGAATGGATATTCTGACAGCTTGTCAAACGACACTCCGGCATCGTTGCCTTTTTTATATTTGCTGTGGCCAGCCGGGGTGGGTTCGGCGGTTTTTTTCCACATATCGTATTCGACCGGATAGGCCTTGCCCCACTGGACGGGATCAATGACTCCATCGGCGATTTCGACCGTTTTAACGGGCTGCGGTTTTTCAGGTGAGCATCCCGCTGTCAGTGCCAAGGCTGCGGTCAATGTCAGAGCCAATGGTAATGCGTAGGCGATTCGTAAGGTTTTCTTCATTGTTCGTTTTCCTCCCTTTATTTGAAAGAGTAGCGGTTAATCGGTGTTGTAGCTGGCGGTTTAGAGGCCGTTAAGAAAAGAGCAATGCTGTTTTGCACTTTTCTTTTACGGACTCTTATGCCGCATAGAAAACAGCAATCTTTACCGCTGTTTTTTTATGATTCGGCGTGGAGAAAATTTCATCAGTCACAGATCATACAAATGTTTTTTCATTTACGGCTTCTTATTCCGCCTTTTTTATAAAGTACCGGTTAATCGGTGTTGTAGCTGGCGGTTTAGAAGCCGTTATGAAAAAGTGTTTTTGTTTTTTCATTTACGGCTTCTTATTCCGCCTTTTTTATAAAGTACCGGTTAATCGGTGTTGTAGCTGGCGGTTTAGAAGCCGTTATGAAAAAGTGTTTTTGTTTTTTCATTTACGGCTTCTTATTCCGCCTTTTTTATAAAGTACCGGTTAATCGGTGTTGTAGCTGGCGGTGACAATTCCAGCATTGTCTGGTGGTGTCCATGCGGGACACGGTTTCTTCATGACAGCGGAGACAGTTCGTCTGGACAACCTTGGCGCCATGTTCACTGAGGATGATCCGCTCTGGAACCTGACCAGAGTGAAAAAACAGGACATCTTTCATCCCGTCGATGGATTTCCACAGGTAATGGCCGATGGGCCCACCGTTGGGCAGGTGGCAGTCCACACAGCGAATGCGCCGGTGAGCGCCGGCATGGTTCCAAGCCGTGTATTGGTCTTCCATGACATGACAACTGGCACAGAACGCCGGAGATTCTGATTTGGCCAGTAGACCCGGCGGGCCAATCAGCAGAAAGACCAGAAGTCCTATGCCAGCGATTCCTACGCCAAGAAAGACGAGGGAAGTGGCAACAGATCCTTGTCTGGATTTCAGAAACTGCATGGTTCCTCCTTTTATATGCGTGATTGTTGTTCTGGGACCCGATGGAGGCAGTCGGTTATATCTGGAAATCATCGGGGGTTTTTGTCAATTTATTGTGCCATAGTGGTTTGTATCTTTTCTGCTTCTCGTTTTCCGGATAGTGTCAGGCATAGCGTTGTCTGATCTGCCAACAGATGAAGGTTCATGTCGCTCAGGAGGCAGGCATCATGAAAGATAGCCGTTGACTGTGCCTGCTTGTTATGGATGGCGCTCTGCTCTTCGTTGACAGCGGGAAAAGTGTGCAAAAGTCGTTTTACCTCCTGAATAAGAGTGTCCTCCGCTGCAAGTTCGAGCAGCAGGGACAGAGGGTTTTCCGTTTTACTGAGCAGGGCGGCAGCGACAATGGCGGCGGTATTGCCACCTTCGTGCTGGCAGAGTGCTTCCCCGTATTCAGCCCTTTTGGCAACTAACCGGAAATCGTCTTCTCGATTGACAAGCTGCTTGCGAACCGCAATTGTCAGTTTATCCTTGAACAAATTGCCTTGTCTTGTCCGTAGTTCCGCAGGCAGACTGCCCATGCACTGTTCGGCATACGGGCAATAAGAGGCGCAGCCAAAATCAATTTTGGGATTGAGTACCCGATGGCCGCACTGTTTGCAGAGGCGTTGGCTGTCATCCTTGAAAAACTCCAACTCGTTGCCGCAGTGGGGGCAGGGGATGTTAAAGACCGCCTCGCCGCTCCAATAACGGTTATCCTGTCCAGGGCATTGCATAATGAGTTGCCTCCAGGGTGTGCTTAGAATTAGGGACTCGTAAAATACTGATGCACCTTATTCCAATTCGTATTTACGCCGACACCTTCGTCGGCTGCACTGCATGGCTCTTCGCCGTACTCTTTTACTGTACTGCTTTGTCGCCATTCGCTTGCCTTTTTTGGTATCAACTTGAATGCAAAATGGAATTATTCATTCAAGACGGCTTTTTTGAGGGCATCAATACCAATGCGTTCCATAAAACGGGCTGTTCGAGACTTATATTTGGCGTTTTGCTGGTAAAATGTGAGGCATTTTCGCACCAACTCGATCACTTGGTCGTCATTCAAGCCCTCGGCCACAATATCGCCCAGTCGGGGATTGCCGCCGCCGTTGCCGCCAAAGACCAGAGTCCATCCTTTTTTAGTGGCAAAGATACCCACATCGCGGACAAAGGGTTCGGTGCAGGACATCCGGCAGCCCGAGATTCCGACCTTTACTTTTTTAAGGAGTGGTTCGGGAAAGGAAAGTTGTTCAATTCTCGCGCCCAGGGCCAAGGAGTCGCCGGTGCCGAATTTACACCACTGTGAACCAGGGCAGGCCTGAACATAATGGACACCATTGACGGCCTGTGGACGGGTCAGAGGGAGAATTTCTGTTTTGAGTTCCTTCATTTTTTCTTCATCCATGCCGAGCAATCCTAATCGTTGCGCTCCGGTAATTTTAAGCATGGGGACTTCGTACTTCGTGAGAATAGCGACAATCTTTGAGAGTTCTTGAGGTGTAAAGAGGCCCATGTTTAAGCCTGGAATAACCGCGTATGTTTTTTCGTTCATGCTCATTGTAGCTCCAGTGCAGTTATAACTTTATGAAAAAAAAAGGGGGACAAGCAGGGTTTTGCGCCAAGAAAATCCGCATCCTGCTGAGCCTCTGGAAAAAATAATATTCCGATCTACTTCTATTTCAATTATTCATTTATTACATAGATACACATGCCATTTATCCAATATTGCTATTGGTATATCATCAATAGACCTTTCTATAATAGTATCGTTTTGATTTAGAAATTGAATAAGTGCCCTGAGCGGCATAAGAATCGGTCAATGAGAAAGGGCAAAAAAACTTACCCTTCCTCATAACGGTTTCTAAAGAGAAAATAATTGTCAGTAGAGAATTATCCAAGGATGGCTTTGAGATCAGCCTCGGGGGTAGAGACCGGTTTGATGCTGAAATTTTCCACCAAAACATTCAGCACATTGGGAGTGATGAAGGCGGGCAGGGACGGCCCAAGGTGGATATTTTTGACCCCAAGACTGAGCAGGGTGAGCAGAATAACCACGGCCTTCTGCTCGTACCAGGAAAGGATCATGGACAGGGGCAGGTCGTTGACTCCGCACTCAAAGGCGCCAGCCAGGGCCACCGCGATCTGGATGGCCGAGTAGGCGTCGTTGCACTGACCAACATCAAGGAGGCGGGGGATGCCGCCGATGTCGCCCAGTTGTTTGTCAAAGAAGCGGAATTTGCCACAGGCCAGGGTCAGGATCATGCAGTCAGCAGGAATCTGCTCAACGATCTCGGTGTAGTAGTTACGGCCAGGCTTGGCGCCATCGCAACCGCCCACCAGAAAGAAGTGGCGAATAGCCTTGGATTTGACAGCGGCAATAACCTTATCGGCCACGCCCAGCACGGTGTTGCGGGCAAAACCCACCAGAACTGAGCCTTTATCAACGGTGTCAGTAAAGCTAGGCAAAGCCAATGCCCGATTGATGACTGCGGTAAAATCCTTGGCGCCATGCCCGCTGACATGGGCAACATCAGGCCACCCGACCAGACCAGTGGTGAAGACATTGTCTTTGTAGGAATCTTTCGGCTTCTGGATGCAGTTGGTGGTAAAGAGAATTGCCCCTGGAAATTCAGGCATCTCCTTCTGCTGATTCTGCCAGGCAGTGCCGAAATGGCCGTAGAAATGGCTGTATTTCTTCAGCTCGGGATAGCCGTGGCAGGGCAGCATTTCGCCATGACTGTAGATGTTGATACCCTTGTCTTTGGTCTGCTCCAGGAGCATGGCCAGGTCTTTGAGATCATGGCCGGTCACCAGAATGCACTTGCCGGGGATATGGCCCAGGGGTACGGGAGTGGGAACCGGATGACCATAGGTTCCGGTGTTGCCAGCATCCAAAAGTTCCATGGCCTTGAGATTGACCGTACCGCACTTCAGAGCCAGAGCTACCAGTTCGTTCAAGCCCTGCTCGGAGGTCAGAGTGGCCATGGCCTCGTGGACGAAGGCATAAACAGATTCGTCTTCCTTGCCCAGGATGGCGGCATGATCGGCATAGGCGGCTAGACCGCGCAGGCCGTACATGGTGATCTGCTTGAGAGATTGCAGATCGGGGTTGGCATCCAGGGTGTTGATGAAGTTGAGAGCCACGCCTTGCTCTTCCAGACCGGTCAGAGAGTCGGCGGGAGTAAATGAAGCCGCAGCCGCCGTAAAATCGGTTGTGCCGCCAGCAGCTTTTACCTTGGCCTTGAGGGATTCACGAAGCTTAACGGTCTCGCGGATCAAGTCAACAAAGCGGGACGGGTCAAAATCCACATTGGTGAGACAGGAAAAAATGGCCTCGCAGACAAAACGATCAACAGTGTTGTCAACCACGCCCACCTTGCGGCCAGCATCGGCAATCAGGCACAAACCCTGAACGGCATGGGTGAGCAGGTCTTCAAGACCGGCCACAGCCTCGGTCTTGCCACAGACACCGATGGTGGTACAGGCGATTCCTTTAGCGGTTTGTTCACATTGATTACAGTACATGGTGTTCTCCTTGCATTGAGGTGAGTAAAATGGATCAGGAACGGTATTCGTTATATTTTTTCCATAAGGCAAGGAGCAATGAGGAATTTCCGAGTCCCTCATATTTCCTTGCCTTATATTTGCTACTCTATCGTATTGTTATGCGGTTTTGTTTGATGTAAGTTAAGGAATGGCTTTTTTGATATTTTTTTTATGGGAGGAGGAAGAATGCTGATTGATTTATTGCGGAAAAGAAGAAGCGTGCGGCGGTATCAGAAGCGGCCCATTGAAGGGGAGGTCATTGATGTTTTGATTGAGTCCATGCTTCGTGCGCCGTCTTCACGAGGCCTGAATCCTTGTCAGCAAGAAATGCGGGGGGAGGACAGGCCCTTAGAGCGAGCAGGATATTGCCATTTTATCAAATTTATCAAAAGAATATGCCTGGTTTTTTAATAGATCAATATGTTGAGGCTCAACGGTAATATCCGAGCCAGCTATGCTGGTGAAGGCGGTAAAGGCATCGATTGCCAGATCAAAATGTGTGCGGGTAAAGATGGCAAAATCATTGCCGTAGGCTCTGAAAATCAGGGCATCAGGAAAACGGATCTGGAGTTCGGCGGAGAATTTCTGGAAGAGAGTATTGCCCTGCTCCCAGCCTTCCCGTTTATTGTATCCAACGACATTCGTCAGATGGAGAATGTGCAGGCAGGTATAGTCATGGAGCTTCAGATTGTTTTGTAGGAAAATTTTCAAATAGTCTTCGTTGAAGAGGCCGGTTAAACGGTCATTAAAGAAATAGGAAAATCGTTTTTTCTCAATCTCGGTATCTGGCGCTTGGGTGACATCCGGGCTTGTCACTCCGACGAGGGCTTTGATGGCGGCAGACACCACCTGCGGATGAAACTGACTGCCGCTGAGGGACGCGAGTTCCGTTAAGGCCTCTGCTATCTGTTTTCGAGGTTTATAAATACGGTTGGTGGTCATGGCATCGAAGGCATCGGCCACAGTCAGGATGCGGGAAAGAAAGGGGATGGCATCCCCCTGCAGACCCTGTCCATGCCCCACAAATAATGCTGGACACCGGGAGATTTTTTATGTATACACTGTTGTATGAAATTATGCGGCCTGACATTTA
>DYDK01000245.1 GCA_020717935.1 Desulfocapsa sp. | reverse complement strand
CGCTTTGGGATTGCCTCACTGTTACATGGAGCAACTATGCGAAAATCGCTGTTCAATAGATTAATTGACTATTATTCAAAAAGTATTTTATAATCATGAGCTACGATAGCAAGACAGGCAATAACTAAACTGCTTATCAAATAATTTACAGCATCAATGGTATGTTACCATGACCAACAATGCTCATCTCTTAGCCCGTCTTCAGGATTCAAGCAATCTTCCATCCATGCCGCAGGTACTCCTGCAGGTTATTGAAATCAATGAACAGGAAGATTTCGATATCAAAAAACTTGTCAAGATCATATCTCAAGATCCAGCTATCAGCGCAAAAGTATTACGGCTTGTCAATTCTGTACACTTCAACCTGGAAGGTAAGTTCATCAGTCTTGAAAGAGCTGTCCTTTATCTTGGGGCCGATGTCATAAAAAAAATTGCAATAACCGCCTCCATACAACATACTTTCAGTGCTGTGCAACGAAGGGAATTATTTCCAATAAACCGTTTCTGGTGGAATTCTTTTTCCTGTGCCATTTTTTCTAAAAAAATTGCTCAACAGACAAAGTATATCAATGTTGAAGAGGCCTATGTGGCCGGTTTGCTCCACAATATAGGGAAATTATTGCTTTGGATAAATTTCCCAAAAGAATACATGTCCATCTTGCCTTTGATTGAAAGTCAGACAGATGAATGTAATGCGGAAAAACGACAAATTGGTATCACACATTGCGAGGCAGGTTGCTGGCTAATCAAACACTGGAAGCTTAACTCACTCATGGCTGATGCCGTCCTCTATCATCACGAACCTCTTGCCCGAGTCAAAGATGGCTTCCCTCTGGTTAAAATAACCAGTTTGGCCCACAAACTCAGCAGAATGAATACCGAGGACCAAACCTCAATATTTGCCACCGGCCAGGAATTACTGGGACTCGACAGTAAGCAGATGAATACCATCATCTGCGACGCTCAAAAAGAAATAGAAGATATTGCCTCAGGTCTGGAGTTGACAATTAAAGCACCGACACATAGAGAGGAACCAAAGGTCGCCCCCCTTGATAGCCACTCTCTTCATCTCGTCACCAAGATACAAGACAGCTCTTTATTGACCTTTTTCCTGGAAGATCTGATTCAATCCAACGACAGAGACTCTACTCTGAAGGCCGCGGAGCAGGCCCTGAATATACTTTTAGAGATTGATGCAGTACTCTTTTTTCTCCAAGACGCTGACAATAAGACTCTTTTTGGTTGTACATCTCCCCAGAACCGCTTTCAAGAATTAGTCAGGGATCTGGTACTTCCAAGTGAAGTCACCACCAGCCTCCTTGCCAGGTCAATAATTGAACAGAGAATCATAAACCCCCACGAATTAATATCCACAAACCAACTCAGCCTGGCCGACTCCCAACTTCTTGATTTAATCGGAGAACGCTGGATGGCCTATGTCCCCATGGTAGCCAACAATATACCCGTAGGGATTATGGTTCTTGGCTTGAAGGAATTCGAACTCAAGGGTGACGCCAGACTCTTGCGTCTTGTGGCAAATCAGACAGCACATTCCCTCCACCTTCATGATATAAGAGAAAAACAGGCAAAAAGAATCCAGGAAGAACGACTATCCATACTCTCCATAGCTGCTGCTAAAATTGCGCACGAAGTCAATAATCCTCTTGCCATTATCAAAAACTATTTCAAAATATTTGAACAGCGATTTTCGCATAGTTGCTCCATGTAACAGTGAGGCAATCCCAAAGCGACAA
>DYDK01000051.1 GCA_020717935.1 Desulfocapsa sp. | reverse complement strand
TAACAAATGTCCAAAAAAAATGACGCTTTTGGCATGTTGTTTACGAGGTCTGTATTAAGTACAATCAGCCGTTATTCAAAAATTGCTGGCATGATTACTACTCGTCAAAACCCCTGTCAAGAAAAAACTGTTTCCCTTTGAAACAGGGCCGTTGCGTTTCGTATCATTAATAAAAAATGATGCATAAACAAAAAGATATGATGCGTCCTGTAACATTTTTTATCTTTCAGTGTTGGTCTGCGAGTGCCCCATATAATCTGTCGTAAATTTTGCTTATCTGTGTCATAATTGATTTTGTAGAAATTTCTCAATTTTTTCTCCTCAGCAAAATAAAGGAAAAGTATATGTTCAAGGTAAATGAGTATTTTGACGGCAAGGTAAAGTCTTTGGCTTTTAACAGTCCTGAAGGGCCCGCAACTGTTGGGGTTATGGCCGTTGGTGAGTATGAGTTTGGCACAAGCTCCATCGAGATTATGACCGTAGTCTCCGGGGCCATGGACATCAAACTGCCAGGAAATGAAAGCTGGAAGACTATCAAGGCTGGCGAGAGCTTTGAAGTTGCTGCGAATATCAAGTTTGGAGTGCGGATGCCGGTTGAAACCGCCTATCTCTGTCTCTATAAATAGTTTAGCTCCCTTTCTCACAAGGAACCACCATGTCTTCTGACGATCAACCCCAAGCGCTCTTTGCCGATTTTCATTTCAACCCCGCGATTCTCAAGTCCTTAAAAGAGGCCGGATACGAGTCGCCGACCCCGATTCAATCAAGCATTATTCCCTTGATGATGGCCGGAAACGATGTCGTGGGCCAAGCCCAGACCGGCACAGGTAAGACCGCTGCCTTTGCCTTGCCCCTTTTGACGAAACTGGATATGAAAAAACGCAAGCCCCAGGTGCTGGTGCTGACTCCCACCCGAGAACTGGCCATCCAGGTGGCGGAGGCCTTTCATGCCTATGCCGCTCATATGCCAGGGTTTCAGGTGCTGCCCATTTATGGTGGTCAGGACTATAAAATTCAGCTTCGGCAACTGGAACGAGGCGCTCATGTGGTGGTGGGAACGCCTGGGCGGGTTATGGATCATATCCGTCGTGAGACCCTGAATCTGAAAGAGATCAGCTGTCTGGTGCTTGACGAGGCCGACGAGATGCTGCGCATGGGATTTATTGACGATGTCGAGTGGATTTTGGAGCAGCTTCCTGAGCAGCGGCAGACAGCCCTGTTTTCGGCCACCATGCCGATCAGTATTCGCCGCATTGCTCAGAAATATCTCAATAATCCCCAAGAGGTGACCATCAAGGGCAAGACCAGCACGGCTCAGAATATTCGCCAACGCTTTATCGTCACCAGTGGTTTTCACAAGCTCGACTCCTTGACCCGCGTCCTTGAAGCCGAATCTTTTGAAGGAATGTTGATTTTCGTTCGCACCAAGAATCAGACTCTGGAGCTGGCCGAGAAGCTGGCGGCCCGCGGTTATTCTGTGGCTCCGCTCAATGGTGACATTCAGCAGAATCAGCGACAACGCACCGTGGAGCAACTTAAAAGCGGTAAACTCGATATTTTAGTGGCTACCGATGTGGCGGCCCGAGGGCTGGATGTGGATCGTATCAGCCATGTCCTTAATTTTGATATTCCCTATGACACCGAATCCTATATCCATCGCATTGGCCGCACCGGTCGGGCTGGACGGAGTGGTGAGGCGATTCTTTTTGTCACCACCCGCGAACGGCAGATGGTGGGCGTTATCGAGCGGGCTACTCATCAAAAGATTGAGATGATGAAGCTGCCCTCAACCGAGGCCATCAATGACAAGCGGATTATGGAGTTCAAGCAGCGGATCACCGACACCCTGACTGCCGATAATCTTGATTTTTATCAGCGGCTTATTGAAGAATACCTGGGTGAACATGATGTTCCCTCTGACCTGGTGGCGGCGGCCTTGGCCAGTCTCGCTCAAGGTGACAAACCCTTGTTGCTCAAGGATATTCCTGCCCCTAGTCCGGTTCCCTTTGACCGAGTCGCTCGTACTGGTCGGCCATTTGAGCGATCTGATCGGCCATTTTCACGGGGTAGAAAGGAAGAACCACGAGAATTCAGGGAGGCCAGAGAGTTTAAGGAGTATCGTGAGCCGCAAAAGTTCCGCGATACCAGAGAGCCACGGGAGCCACGAGAAGCGAGGGGGCCGAAATATGCCTCTGAACCGGATGAAGGTATGGAACGATTTCGTATTGAGGTTGGGCATAATCAAGGGATAAAGCCAGGAAATATTGTCGGGGCCATTGCCAACGAGGCGGATCTCAGCAGTAAGCATATCGGCCGGATATCGATTTTTGAGGATCACAGTACCGTTGATCTGCCCTCCGGTATTCCTGCCGAGAAGTTGTCGCTGTTGAAAAAAGTGAAGGTTGGGGATCGGCCGTTGAAGATCAGCCGTTTGGATGAGAGTGGCCAACAATCTTATCAGCAGCAGCCTGCCCAGACACCGCGGCAGGAGCCTACCCATTTGTCCAATCAAACCTATATGCCGCCTCCACCGGTGGTAAGAAAGACGGAGCAGAAGACCCAGAGAAGGGAAGTGGCTATTGGTCGAGCCCGGCGGCGGGGGCAGATGAGTCCCGCATCGGTGGCGGCCAGAAAGAAAAGGGTGAAAGAGTAGGGGGCCGTAACTGGGGGCACAGGCAGGAAACGGTGGAAGTTATTATTATTGCGGCTATGGCCGCCAATCGGGTGATTGGCCGAGAAGGAGCCCTGCCTTGGCATCTTCCTGATGAGTTGCAATGGTTCAAAGCCACCACCATGGGGCATGCCGTGATCATGGGCCGCAAAACCTATGAATCCATTGGGCGCCCGCTCCCCGGTCGCACGACCATTGTTATCAGTCGCAACAGAAATCGTTCTTTCCCGGGATGCATCGTGGTCTCAAACCTCCAGCAGGCCCTTGATCTGTGTGCCAAACAGGCCAAGGTCTTCATCGCTGGTGGCGCCCAGATTTATATCCTCGCTCTGCCCGTGGCCGATACCATTCTCCTCAGCGTCCTTGATCAGGTGGTTGCGGGCGACACCGTCTTCCCTCCCATTCCGGAACAGCAGTTTGTCGAGATTTCACGAGTGACTGTTCCAGGCCCGCCTCCCTACACCCGCATTTCCTATCAGCACAGATCATAAACAGTAGATTGAGCGTGATTGTTGCGCGATTATGGCTTGATATAGGCAAATCCTTGATTTTGTAAATCAATCAGTCCAACAATACCTGCTGGAATAATCTGTGCCTCGGCAATCACGCTGTCACGATCAACCTCAAATCGTTTCAGGGCATTTTCGCAGACCTGAAAACGCACTCCCTGGCCCTTCAAGCCCTGAATCCTCTCCAAGAAAACAGCGACCCCATCCCAGGCCATCAAGTTCACCGCCGGCCCATTGAGCAACACGACCAGGTCATGTTCCTGCCCAGGGATAGCTCCCAGCAAATTGGTCACATTGTTGAGGGCCAGGTTGAACACCTGCTCATCATTTTGATCCACATGAAAAACAGCCTTGTATTGCATTGTCATACCTCTCCTTTTTATAGCTTTTTGGGAATCATTTCGAGCATCTTGCTCGCTTGCCTGCAAGGGATCATTTTTTGTGGGGAGGAGTGCATTGCCCCTCGTTTTTACTCATTTAGCAGATATTCTCTGACCTGACAACGGGGAAATTCGATAGAAAAAGGAGGGGAAGCACGGGTGAAGAGGGGCGGAAGGAGGTTGAATATGGTTGTAACAGGCAAATAATTTTTTTCTTGACAGAGGGGAGGAATTTTGCTTATAAGACTAATACTATCTTATAAGTTTTATTTGGGGGTTGTCATGCGATTGACACGAGCCGGTGACTATGCCATTCGGTGTATGGCCTATCTGGCCTATAAAGGCCAGGGTGTGTTGGTGACCAGACAGGAGATTGTTCAACAGGCCGATATTCCCAGTCCTTTTCTGGCCAAGATTGTACAGGGTCTTGCTCGGGCGGGTTTGATTGAAATTCGGCAAGGATCAAAGGGTGGCTATGTCCTGATCAAAGATCCTGCCAGCATCACACTGTTGCAAGTGGTTGAGCTGATGATTGGAAAAATATCCTTAAACGATTGTGTAGGTCGGCCCTGGGTGTGCGAAGCCAGCACCCATTGTCGCGTGCATAGGGTTTGGGAGGAGGCGAGCGCCCAGTTACGGCAGTACCTTGCTGGGGTTACCTTTGCTGAGTTAAGTAAGGATGAGGCTTGCCTTCCTGTTTTTACTGTGCATAATAGATAGAATTGAAGTCCTTTTTTGTGTTTTTTGCTTACGATCACGAAAGTGCAGGAGGGGCATAATGTTACAGCCATTCGTCAGTATCTACTCGTTTTACCGCAACGGATTTAAGAATATGACCGTGGGTCGTACCTTGTGGAAGATTATCTTCATCAAGCTCATTGTCATGTTTGCTGTCCTCAAGGTGTTTTTTTTCCCAAATTATCTCAAGACCAATTTTGAAACCGATGAACAACGGGCCGACCATATTTTGGAGCAGCTTTCCAGACCGGCGGTTCACAACCATGAATAATCAGAAAGGAGGGATGATCAATGCTTGATGTCGATCTGAGTTTGGTGAACTGGTCGCGGGCACAATTTGCCATGACGGCTATGTATCACTGGATTTTTGTGCCCCTGACCCTGGGCTTGTCTTTTTTGTGTGCCATGTTTGAGTCCATTTACATTCGTACCGGTGATGAAAAATGGAAGGCGATCACCAAGTTCTGGATGACCCTGTTTGGCATTAACTTTGCCATTGGCATTGCTACTGGTATTATTCTTGAATTTGAGTTCGGCACCAACTGGTCGAACTATTCCTGGATGGTGGGTGACATATTCGGGGCTCCGCTGGCGGTGGAAGGGATCTTCGCCTTCTTCATTGAGGCCACATTCTTTGCCGTCATGTTTTTCGGCTGGAACCGCGTCTCCAAAGGTTTCCATCTCTTTTCCACCTGGATGGTGGCCATTGGTTCCAATCTTTCGGCTTTGTGGATTCTGGTGGCCAATGCCTGGATGCAGAATCCGGTAGGAATGGTCTTTAATCCCGAGACGGCCCGATTTGAGATGGAGAATTTCTGGGCCGTGCTGTTTTCCCCGGTAGCCATGTCTAAATTCACCCATGCCACCAGTTCCGGCTTTCTTTTGGCTTCTCTTTTTGTAGTTGCCATTTCTTCCTGGTACCTGTTGAAGGGGCGGCATATGGAGATGGCCAAAAAATCTCTCGTTGTGGCCTCGGTCTTTGGACTCTTGTCTTCGGCCTATGTCGGGTTGACTGGTGATGAGGCTGCCTTTGAGGTCGCCCAGAAACAGCCGATGAAGCTGGCTGCCTTTGAAGGGCTTTATAAAGGGGAACAGAATGCCGGCTTAGTGGCCGCCGGTATTCTTAAAACCTGGGGATGCCCAACATCCATTTCTTTTTGAGGTGAAAATGCCCGGCCTATTGTCTTTTTTGGCTAATCGGCAGGCAGGTTCTTTTGTGCCTGGTATTGATGATCTGGTCTATGGCAATAAAGATCAAAAGGTTATGGGGGTGGCTGAAAAAATGAAAAAAGGTCAACAAGCAGTAGCTGATCTGGCCGCTTTCAAACACGCTCGTAAGAGTAAAAATGATGCAGCCGCCAAGACAGCTTTAGACAGATTTACTGCCAATAAAGAGTTTCTTGGATACGGCTATCTCAGTACTCCAGAAGAAGCGGTGCCGCCAGTGAGCACTGCCTTTTATTCCTTTCATATTATGGTTGTTCTTGGCTCATTTTTTCCAGTACTGTTTGTGGCCTGTCTCTTTTATACCTTCAAAAAGAAGATTGCCACGACCCGCTGGTTGCTTTCTTTCGGTGTTATTTCCCTCTTTCTTGGCTATGTCGCCCAGCAGATGGGTTGGGTAGTGGCGGAAGTGGGGCGACAACCTTGGGCTATTCAGGGTTTGATGCCCGTAAAAGTGGCAACTACCAATATCGCCGTTGGTCATGTGCAGGCAACCTTTTTCATGTTCTTGGCGGTCTTTCCCCTGCTGTTGATTGCTGAGATAAAAATTATGTTGAAACAGATTTCCATCGGACCGGAGGGCATGTGAAATGATAGCAAATCTTGAATACGGAACATTACAGCAGATCTGGTGGATACTCTGCAGTGTGGTCGGCTCCCTGTTTTTGTTTCTGACTTTTGTGCAGGGCGGCAATACCCTGCTCTGGCAGGTGGCTAAAAATGATGTGGAAAATTCTTTGGTTATCAACTCTTTGGGACGAAAATGGGAGTTGACCTTTACTACCTTGGTGCTTTTTGGTGGAGCCCTCTTTGCGGCTTTTCCCAAATTTTATGCCACCAGTTTTGGTGGGGCCTATTGGGTGTGGATTCTCATCCTCTTTACCTTTATTCTTCAGGCTGTCAGTTATGAGTATCGGAAAAAACCTGATAATTTCCTTGGCGCCAAGACCTATGAACTGTTTTTGCTGATCAATGGCACTGTTGGTGTCCTCTTGATTGGGGCGGCGGTGGGCACTTTTTTCACGGGGTCCAATTTTACCCTCAATGACTATAATCAAGTAACCTGGACCAATCCCTTGCGCGGGCTTGAAGCTGCTTTCTCGTTGTTCAATCTCTCTCTGGGGCTCTTTTTGGTCTTTAACGCAAGAGTCTTGGGCGGTATGTATCTGCTCAATAATATCAACTTTTCCGCCCTTGATGCCTTTGAGGCTCGGTTACGCAAGTCGGTATGGATAAACTTCCTCTGTGCCCTGCCTTTCCTTCTCTATGTTTTGGTGTCACTGCTGATGATGCAGGGATTCAGTGTTGATGCCAGCGGCACAGTATCAATGGTTGCCAATAAGTATCTTCAGAACCTGCTGGCTATGCCGCTGGTTCTGGGCTTGTTGCTCGTGGGATTGGTGCTGGTTATTCTCGCTGTTCTGGGCACGGTCTTCAAAAGAAGTAAACAAGGTATCTGGCTGGCAGGTTTGGGCACGGTGCTGGTGGGATTGGCTGTTTTCTTTACGGCAGGGTTTAACAATACGCCTTTTTATCCTTCCAAGGCGGACTTGCAATCCAGTCTGACGATCATGAATGCCTCATCAAGTAAATATACTTTGACTGCCATGACATATGTGGCCTTGGGGATTCCGCTGGTACTGGCGTATGTGGCCTTTGTCTGGCGGCAGATGGATTCGCAGAAACTGGCGGCCCATGAGGTGGTGGATGAGGAGAGTTACTGATACCAGAGGACAGGCGAAGAGAGATGTGAGATGACCTTATAATAAAACAATGGTTGGAGGAGTACGATGACATATATACTTATTTTTTCTTGGATAGCCCTGATTTTTGTTTCTTATAAAGGGGCGGTTATGGCCTTGGATAAAGCAGGTCTGCTCTAACGCCTCAATGGGGTAGACTGGAGCACAAATAAAAAAAGGAAGGGGCCCCCCTTCCTTTTTTTATTTGCAGATATTTTTATTTGTTTTTACGCACTGAGGCGCTCATGGATACACAAACACAGAAAATCACCCTGTTGGGTTCTAATGTCAAGATTCGTAATCTTCCCATCAAGCAGGTCAGTCTGCTGGAAGAGGGAAGTCTGCCGGCCTATGGCTATAACCCCGGTGATCATATTGAGCTGATGGCTGGCGATGTTTCCGTTGAATATGGTCGTTTGGAACAATGTCTGACCTGGCTTGCTGCCTATATTGCCGAGTCGGATATGAATCCACGCATCCATTCAATTTCCTATGGCGAGCAGAAGGATATCTTTCAGATTTTTCGGAGATATGCCGGAGATGGAAAAATACCTGATGATCATGGCTGGTTCATGGTCAACCAGTATCTGCCTGCCGGGGCCAGGGTGAATACGGCCGAACCTTTTCGTATTGATGATAGCAACCGAGAAGTATTCAGCAATAATAACGGCTTGGTGGTCATTGATGATTGCGGCTGTCCACCGCATCTCACCGAAGAAGATTTTGCCCGCAATTCCAATGCCTGGGTGATTGCCATGGGCATCAGTGTGGCCCATTGGCGGACTTGGTCCGAGATGTGCGGGGAGCGGATTGCCCTGTTTTGCCGTTTGGCGGATCTGGAAACCACTCGCATGGAGATGGACTGCTCGGTCAACTGGGAAACCATTGTCGCCATGTGTCTGCGGGCTCTGCGCACTGAAGAGGTGGGGCTGTGGAATCCTCTCACCCGCAAATTCCGTTGCCACATTATCGTTGAGATGTTCCCGCACGGGATTTTGTATATTGGGCCGGATGCTATTTTTTTTCGTCATCGCAAAGGGTGTCTTCCGGAAAAAAGCTCGCCGCGACAACGGGGATCAGTGCCCTGTTATGATACCTTGATTCTGGCGATGTTGGCCATGGATGCCCTGCGTTTTGGTGGTTTTGCCTTTTCTCGCAACTATTTCTTTGATTTCTCGCAACGAGTTTTGCAGAACTGGGCGAGTCTGTATCAGCATGGCTATTATTTCCGCGAAACCCTGGAATTTCCCAACCTCGATTTTGCCAAGAGCTATCCTGGCGGGTATTCGTGTTCGTTTGTTGACAATGGCTATGATCCATCTTTTTTTGAGCTGCCTGATTTTTCATCTGATTTTGAAACGGTACTTGATCTGGTCTCCAGTCAGATCTGGTCTGCCCAGAAAAAAGCAGCCCTGCGTAAATTTTTTTATCTGGGCAAACCCTCGCCCATGAGTTCCAATGCTCCCTTGGCAGGAACTTATGGATATCTTGATGAAATAGTGTCTGTTTTGCATAATTTGAAGGAAGAAGTGAATCGTAAAACCGGATTTCACAATCTGCCTATTTTTAATGTCGGTCATCTGCGCACGACTGATCCGGCTGAGATTGATCCGGTGATCACCTTGCAAAATGTCATGGATTCCTATGTGACCAAGGAAAGTGTGCAAAGGCCGCTTTGTATAGGGGTTTTTGGCCCCCCAGGTTCGGGAAAATCATTTGCCGCCCGTCAGGTAGCAGCCGTTATAGCCAAGAAATTTCAAGGGGATCCCTTTGATTTTTTTGAATTTAATCTGACCCAGTTTTCATCACCCAATGAGATCAATTCGGCCATTGAGCCGGTGCGGGCGGCAGTGGCCAGAGGTAAGGTGCCCATTGTTTTCTGGGATGAATTTGACTGTCGTTATGAAGGCAACGAATTTGGATATTTGCGCTATTTTCTGCCATCCATGCAGGATGGAGTCACCTATGTGAATGGTATTCCCCATTATATCGGCAGGGCTATCTTTGTTTTTGCCGGCGGGGTTAAGGCCAGTTGGGAAGGTATGGAAAAACTGCTCGATGCCAGCCAACCCGAAATGCTGAATAAAATGAAAACCCTCAAAATTCCCGATTTTATGAGCCGTTTACGGGTTGTGCTTGATATTGACGGGATTGAAATTCCGGAAAATCTGCTACGGGATTCGGCCAGTCCGGTCGAGCTTGAAGAACTGCGACGGGTGCTGCTCAAGCGGGCCTTTATCATTGCCCATCAGATGGATACCCATTGGAAGAAGGCGGCCCGCAAAACTTCCGGCCTTTTGCTTCGCCTGCTGCTGGCCCGTTATAAATTCGGTGCCCGCTCCATTGAGGCTGTCATCGAGGCCAGTCGGGCCTCGGATCGTATTGTTTACGGATTGCCTGAATTGATTGCCCCGTCCGCCGCCCGTATTCACGCCGAATGGCGGGTGGAACTTGAGCGACGTATTGATCAGCTCAGGAAGAACAAGGGTTTACGAGCAGTTTGGTAGGAGGCAGAAAAAATAAATAGCCCTCTCAGGGAGTAATTCTACTTCTATTTCAAATATTCACTTATTGCATAGGTCCCCATGCCATTTATTCCATTTCTAAAACAAACATGTTATAATATGTCCACCGAATAAGGAGGTGG
>DYDK01000050.1 GCA_020717935.1 Desulfocapsa sp. | reverse complement strand
ACAAATGTCCAAAAAAAATGACGCTTTTGGCATGTTGTTTACGAGGTCTGTATTAAGATAATTCCGCATTCGGACCATTTGTTGCTCGGCATTTTTCTGGGCGGTAATATCACGAATCAACCCTTCATACCTCACCAGGTTCCCGTCCTCATCATAGACCACATGGCAGGTCAGAGAGGCAATGACACGATGACTGTCACTTTTGATCAAAACCACCTCATAATCCTGAACAAAACCTCGTTGGGCCATTTTTTCCTGGAAATCAAGCAAGATCTCTTCATTTTCAAAAATATTGGCAAACAGATTTTGCGTGAGGAGAGCTTCCCGGGAATCAGGGCCAAGGATCTGCACAAAGGAAGGATTCACATCCAGCATTCTGCCCTGGCCATCAGTGACGAAGATGCCCTCAATGGCCCGCTCAAAGAGATGGCGAAATTTTTTCTCGGATTTCAGCACCTCCTTTTCACGGACAGCAATGCCTTGGGCCATGGTCTCCAAGGCTTGGCCAAAACTGTTGAATTCAAAAATTCTACTTTTCTGGGGAACCTCTATGTTTAAATTCCCCTGGCTGATACCTTCGGTAATAACCATAAAGCTCTGCACCGGTTTCATCAGCACTCGCGACAGCCAATAACCAATAGCAACGGTCAACAACCAGAAGCACAGCCCAACGATGGCCCCATTCCTCTGCATTGTATGGAGATGGGTCAAAAAATACCACATAGAGAGAGTAACGCGGGTATTTCCCAATTCAAGGGCGCCAACAACAATGGGTGATGAAAGCACCAGCGTCCCTTGACGATGGTTCATATGCACACAGACACTATGTTCTGTTCCTCGATACAAACAGTCTTCCTTTTTTCCCCGCTCCATCTTTGAACCGAGAAGCTTCATTTCGGAAGCGGCAATCACATTCCACTGAGCATCACTGATCTGAATATCATCAATATCATCCTGGATAATTCCTTGCACAAAATCCTGTAAGGGAGCATAATTTTCAGTAAACAGATCATCGGCCACCGAAAAAACGATGTTGGCGGTAATTGCTTTGCCGTGAACAATCAAATTGTTAATGGCATATTCCTTAAAACGATGGGTATAAAGGGTGATGAGGGCCACTGTCAATAACAGGGGGATCAGGGCACTAAAAACTATAATCAGGGTGCGCAGACGGAAAGTTCTCATAGCTTTTTAAAATAATCGGAATCTTTAATGATTTCGTAAATCCCTTGATAATCGGCATCGCTGGCCGCCACGATCTTTTCAATCTGCATACTGTCAAGAATAACCTTATCCTCAAAAACGGTAGCGGATAAAGAAAGAAGCTCTTGACGAATAGCCGCAATGGTTGCCTCTTCCATGCTGGTTTTGACAACAAAGGGAAGCTGTGGAATTTCAGGAGAACGGAGGAGAATACGGAGCTGGCCGCGAACCCCTTGAAAGGCGGGGAGGTCAATGACATTGAGGGGCAGAATGCCGGCGTCGTATTTTCTGGAGACAACCCCATAGATATTGGTATCAATTTTGCCGCTGAACTGTAAATGGGTATCGCAGATAGGGACGATCCCTTCAGCGGCAAGTTGCGGCAGCAAAGCGACATAGCCAAGACCATATTCACCCAGGGCGACAACGGTTTTACCCTTCAAATCAGCGACAGTCTTGATGGGACTCTCCTCACGGACAATCACGCCGCTATAAAAATTCGGTGCGCCCCGTGCAATAATCTTATACCCAACCGGCTTCAACTTATAGTACATGGTGATCGAAGGAATGACAAGGTCGTAGCCGCCACTCTTCACCTGTTCAAAAAAACTGCTCGCATCAGGGGCTGTTACCAACTGAACTTTTTTTCCTATTCTTTGTTCTAAACGGGCAGCCACCGGGGCATACATCTCGATCAGGGCTTTGGGCGATTTATAGGGAAAAATCCCAAAACGGATCGTATCAGAAGAGGCTTTAGTGTCGGCCCGCGACATTCCCTGAATCATGACCAGCAGGAAGGCTATCACCACCGGCACAAATCTCCGCAAACTCTGAAGTGATATGAAACGAGTGCTTTTTTGTCCCATTTTTTCCTCCTGCAAGCAAAAGAATCGGGAAATATCTGTTTCCCTGAACAAGGTGGCACTCTTTATCAATTTCTCATTCTAGTCATATTCAAGGTTGATGGTCTCGTAAAACGACCAAAACACCTGTCATCCTATGCTTGAAGGCGAGAGATCTTGTTTATCAACCACTGGATACTCTTAAGATTTCTCCGATAAATATTTTTCGTCGAAATGACATTATGATAATCCAGTCGTTTCGGAGTCTTCGCTTACCTGCGAGACCATCAAGGTTGTTGAAAATAATCCGAACCTTTCACCTTCTCGTAAAAGTCCTGGTAATCAGCATCTGTTGCCGCGATAATTTTCTTAATCTGCAAACTCTTTAAAAGAGTTAATTCCTCTGGAATATCAGGGGATAAGGCAGTAAAAGTCTTGCGAATAATCGCGATCATGTCCTCATCCATACTAGTCTTGACAGCAATGGGAAACTGGGGAATTTCAGAGGAACGAAGGAGGATGGTGAACTGATCACGGAACTCATCCAGCGGGGACGCATCCAAGGTGTCAAGTCGCATGATAGCAACATCATATTTTTTGGACAAAACACCATAAACCAAGGAGTCGACTTTACCGGCAAACTGAATGTTCGTATTTTTATGAGGAACAATTCCCTCGGCCGCAAGCTGCGGCAAGAGAGAGAGATAGGCGGAGGCGAATTCCCCCTGTGCCACTACCTTTTTACCTTTTAACTGGGCTATGCTCGTAATTCCACTATCCTTGCGAACAATTATGCCGCCATAAAAACCCGGCACTCCCATGGCAATGACCTTATATCCGACCGGTCGCAATTTATAATACATGGTGACCGAAGGAATGATAATATCATACCCGCCATCCTTCACCTGTTCAAAAAAACTGGTGGCGTCCGGGGCTGAGACCAACTGAACTTTTTTTCCCAGCTTTTTTTCTAAACAAGCGGCCAGGGGGCCATACATGTCGATAAGGGTTTTTGGCGATTTATAGGGAAATATCCCAAAACGAAGAACATCGGGAGAGATTTTGCTATCCGCTCGCGACACTATTGGAACCATAACCAGAAGAAAAGTGAAAAAGGCTAAAAAAAGGGCCTTACCATCGTGAACACAGGTTCGATAATTTTTTTTCTCTCTCATTGTGCATCCCCATTAGCTAAGAAAGCTCCTTTCTATATATACTTTTTATGCTATTTGTAGCTCCTCTGTCAAAAGATAATGCACTATTCCATTGATTAGTTTGAAAAAAAGACATCGTAAATGAATAACTATACCATTCTCATATCGTAAACGGAATTCCCCAAGGGGACTTCCAGCGGAGCGTAGTAAGCTGTAATGGTTATTTTTCGCTCCATTCAGGTGACACCGAATTTGAGAACCGTTACAAAATATCATTATCCGTTTTTCTTTCAACTGGAGCTTGACAAGAACCCTTCTGTTATTAAGATAGTAATCAATTACTACCTTTCAATTTCAGGAGTATTTCCATGAACGAACCCATCAACACCCACCATCTCCCTGCTGATGAACGAAAAGCGGTCATTGTCGCAACGGTGATTGAGCTTGCGGCCTCGCATAATCCTGGCCAGATTACCACTGCCGCCATTGCCAAGCAGATGAATCTGAGCCAGGGGGCATTATTTCGGCATTTCCCTACCAAAGATGCGGTGTGGCAGGCCGTTATGGAGTGGATAACCGAAGAATTATGGGCCAGGATTGAACAGCAGGCACAGGCGGCGGCAACAGCTCTGGCCGCCCTTGATTCCATATTTACAACCCATCTTGATTTTGTTATGAGCTATCCGGGGGTCCCCCGCATCATCTTTCATGAACTCCAGCGGGCGGAAGACACCGCCGCCAAAGAGAGAGTGCTTTTTTTCATCAAGCAGTATCGTGGGTGTTTGTCAACTCTTTTCGAGCAAGGAAAAATACAAGGGGAATTCCCCCCCCTGCTCCCTGTCTTTGCGGCCTCCACGCTTTTCCTGGGGATGATTCAGGGGCTGGTCATGCAGTCACTCATCAGTGGAATCCCGTTACACAACGACACCATGACGCAGGCCGTTTTTTCTCTATATCTCAACAGTATCAGGAAAAGTCAATGATCTCTCGCACCGCCAAGCTCCGCTCCTTGGCCCTTATTGTCGCCATCGTCCTTTTACTGGCCGCCTTTATTTTTGTTCTTGCCCGTTCCGGACCGCTGGCCCCCATTCTGGTGACTGTGACCGAGGTTTCAAGCCGGCCCATCACCCCTGCCCTTTTTGGGATCGGGACGGTCGAGGCTCGTTATGCCCATCATATCGGGTCAACAACCGCTGGCCGGATTGCACGGGTGCTGGTTGAAGTCGGGGACTTGGTGAAGAGTGGACAGCTTGTTGCCGAGATTGATCCCGTTGATCTCGATCAGCGGATTGCCAGCCTTGATGCCGCCCGCAAACGAGGCGAGGCCCTGATTCTTACTGCCGAGGCCCAGGTTAAAGAGGCCACGGCCCGTTCAAATTTTGCCGCTTCTCAATCCCAGAGATATGCCCAGCTTTTTGCCGCCCACTCGGTCAGCGCCGAAGCCGCCGATGGGAAGCGACAGGAACAGCTTGTCGCTGAATCGGCCTTGTCTGCCGCCCGGGCAGGTCTTGATGCGGCACGGCAAGACCTGTCTCGCGTTGACAGCGACCGGGCCGGAATTGTTGAGCAGCGGAACAATCTGCAACTGCTGGCGCCGGTGGATGGTCTGGTGCTCACCCGTGAAGCCGAGACCGGAGATACGGTGGTGGCCGGTCAGACCATTGTCCAGATCATCGATCCCGGCAGCCTGTGGCTCAATGTCCGTGTTGACCAGTCGCGTAGCGCTGGCCTGAAGGCGGGTCTCCCCGCGACCATCCAGCTTCGTTCCTCAGCCAAAACAACCCGCACCGGCTCCATTTTACGGGTAGAGCCAGTCGCTGATGCCGTCACCGAAGAGACCTTGGTCAAAGTCGTTTTTGATCCCCTGCCCCAACCAGCGCCGCCCCTTGGTGAGTTGGCCGAAGTCACCGTGGCCCTGCCGGAATTGCCAGCCGCACCGGTCATCCCCAATGCGGCCTTGAAGCGGATGAATGGCAAAAATGGAAAGAACGGGGTCTGGATTATCAACAACAAGAACAAGAACAAAAAACCAACGATGGCGCCGGTGCAGGTCGGGGAAACTGACCTGGATGGCTTCATGCAGATTATCGAGGGGCTTGCTGATGGCGATCAGATCATTGTTTACAGCAAGAGCGAGATCAGTGAAGGCTGCCGCATCAAGATTGTCGATCAGCTGGTAAAGGAAAACAAGGGCGCAAAATGATCAGTCTGGCTGGCCGCGATATCCTGCAATCCTGGAGTAAATTCGTCTTTACCGGCATGGGACTGGGCCTTCTCATCGGGGTAACCATGAGCATGGCTGGCATCTATCGCGGCATGGTGGACGATGCCAATGCCCTGCTCAGCAACAGCGGCGCGGACCTCTGGGTGGTGCAGAAAGACACCCTCGGCCCCTATGCCGAATCCTCCAGCCTCTATGACGATGCTTATCGCGACATCCTCGGAATGCCGGGAGTAGCCAAGGCCGCCAACATTACCTATCTGACCATGCAGGTTCGTCAGGGCCAGCAAGATGTACGGGCAATGGTGGTGGGCATTCTGCCGGATGGCCCGGGCGAACCCCCGTATTTGGTGGCCGGTCGCCAGATCACCCGGGGTCATTATGAGGCGGTGGCGGATATGGCCACCAAATTCAATATTGGCGAACGCATCCAGATTCGCCGCAATCAGTACACGGTGGTCGGCCTGACCCGCCGCATGGTCTCATCGGGTGGTGACCCCATGGTCTTTGTGCCCCTCAAGGATGCCCAGGAAGCCCAATTCCTCAAAGATAACGATGCGATCATTGCTCAACGCCAACGAACCGCCGCCAATCCGGCTTTGAATCGGCCAGGAGTCCCAGGGCTTTTAGAGGCGGTAATCGCTTCCCAAAGCCAGAACTCCAATGTCAATGCGGTGCTGGTGCAGATCAAACCTGGATTCACCCCTGAAGAGGTCGCCGAACCTATCCGCCGCTGGCAACACTTACAGGTTTATACCAGTACCCAGATGAAAGAGATTCTGGTGGCCAAGCTGATTGCCACTTCCGCCCGCCAGATCGGCATGTTTCTGGTTATTCTGACTATCGTCAGCGGGGCCATTGTCGCCTTTATCATTTACACCATGACCCTGGGCAAGATTCGCGAGATTGCGGTTCTCAAACTGATCGGAACCCGCAACCGCACCATCGCCTCCATGATTATGCAACAGTCAGTGGCCCTTGGTATCATTGGGTTTGTGGTCGGCAAGATCGTGGCTTCGTTTCTGGTGCCGATATTTCCCAAATTTGTCCTTTTATTACCGGGAGATGCCTTCCGTGCCTTTATCGTGGTAGTGGTGATTTGCGTGCTTGCCAGCTTGCTTGCCATCCATGCCGCCCTGAAAGTCGATCCGGCTGATGCCATAGGAGCTTGAAATGACAAAAGGAATTCGTCTTGAAGGAGTCCGCAAACGCTACGGCTCAGGCGAAACAGCCGTCGATGCCCTCAAGATTGTCAATATGGAAGTGGCCGCCGGTGAAGTCGTGGGACTGATTGGCCCCTCGGGTTCCGGAAAAAGCACCCTGCTCAAATGTCTGGGGGCCATTATCGAACCCAGTGGCGGTAAAATGACCATCGGCGACACAACCATTTATGATCAAGGATGGAAAATAAAAGACCTGCGGGCCTTACGGCGGGACAATATTGGTTTTATTTTCCAGGCCCCTTATCTTATTCCCTTTCTTGATGTCATTGATAACATAGCTCTGCTCCCCATGCTTGCTGGTGGTCCCAATGGCAAGTCGCGGGAATCAGCCCTGGAAATGCTGGCAGCCCTGGACATGAGTCATCGGGCCAAGGCTATGCCCGCCCATCTTTCAGGCGGAGAACAGCAACGGGTGGCCATTGCCCGGGCCCTGGTCAACCGGCCGCCGGTAGTCCTGGCCGATGAACCAACGGCTCCCCTTGACAGTGAACGGGCCCTGGCTGTCATCCGCATTCTCAACCAGATGGCCAGACAGTACGAAACCGCCATTATTGTTGTCACCCACGACGAAAAAATCATTCCCACATTCAAGCGCATTTATCATATCCGCGACGGCGTAACCTATGAAGAGGCCGGAGAAGGACGAGAATATTAACTATGACCATTCCAACACCTTTTAACATCGTCCTTATTGAACCAGAGATCCCGCCCAACACCGGCTCCATTGCCCGTTTGTGCGGGGCGACCAACACCATTCTCCATCTCGTTCGCCCTTTGGGTTTTTCCACCGACGACAAACATCTCAAACGAGCAGGGCTTGACTACTGGCGCTTTGTTGATATTCACTACTGGGAAAGCCTGGATATTTTTCTGACCGCCCACCCTGAAAACAAACTTTTTTTCTTCACCACCAAGACAACGGCATCCTACACCCAAGCCCAATTTCATCCAGGCGATTTTCTGATCTTCGGCAAAGAGACCAAGGGCCTGCCCGAGGATGTTCTCCAACTTTACCACGACCGCTGTTATACTCTACCCATGCCTAACCCCAATATCCGCAGCCTCAATCTAGCCATGACCGCCGGTATTGTGCTCTACGAAGCCCTGCGTCAAAACTGGTGAACAGGCACTACAAAATTAATGCCTTGGAAGCCTGATTTCAGATGTTCTCGTGCCTTGTCATCTTGAGTATCTGCCCCAGTCCTCGACCAAAAAAAATTTTTCTCTGACCCCTTTTACTTTCCTTTTACTTCTTGAATCCATACGCTCTTTTTGAAGTCGTTTTTGCTTTGTTGTTGAGACCTTCCACGGCACCCAGTGAAATTTGATCTTTGACATGAAACCAGTTGAGAATAAGCTCCTGATGAGAGCGGAGCATTTTGGCAATTTTCTTCATTGGTTCTATTCTTGACTGCATGGTTCGCTTACACCAGCTATCCAGAAAATCGTTTGCTCTCTTTGCATTTTTATAGTCCCAGAAAAACTGAAAATCTTCCTTCAGTAAATATGCACGCATGGTGGTCAAGTTAATTTTGATCAGTTCCCTGAGTTTAACCTCCTGTTTTTCTGTTAGGTTTTCAGGGCGTTTGACAAGACGCCACCGACTTCCGGTCAGGACTGGCTCTTTGCCTTCTTTTTTGAGTGTCTTGACTTCTTCGATTCTGACCTTGTCAAGGGCTTCGTTCATGTGTTTCATGATGTGAAATCTGTCCAGGATATTAAGGGCCTGACGAGCATGTTGGGCAACCACTGCCAAATAAGGTTTCCACATGTCGGTGCAGACGAAACGAAGCAAAGCGCAACGCTCTTTACCAAATTCCGTAAAGAATTTTTCCAATGTCGCTTTCGTCCGGTTTTCACCTGTAAACAGAAGGCGTTTTCTGCCGGAATCAATTTGGTAAACAAGGGTCATAAACTTGTCTTTGCCCTTTCTCCAAGCGATTTCATCAATGCCAATAGCGGTGATTCCTTCAAGATCCCGATGAGCCAAACCCCAAGTCACAGCCATCTTGACGGAACGAAAAACGCTCTCCCAACTGATATGAAAAGACCGGGAAACATCCTTCCATGACATGCGTTTAGCCCACGAAGCAAGGAACCAGGCATAGGTCGTGACGAGATGATTTTTGCCAGAAGCCCACGGAACTACCTTAACCTTGATGCCGCAATCAGGGCAATTCACTCTTCGCATGGTATAGACAAAATAGATAAAAAAACCCCAAAGCGGGATATACTTCCATTCTCGGGGTGTAGGCATGGTGTCGTAGCCAGAACCTGCTTTTCCGCAGCCTGAGCAGATCGCCCTGGAACATTTTCGTGGTCGAATCTCTATATCGATACGGCTTTGCTGTTCGTTGTGCCATGTGGCCTTGCCATATACAAACCCGTGGTGCGGTTCAACAAAATTCAGTATAGTCTTGACTTGCATCCCGTTCTTCTCCTTTGATAAATGTTGTCTTGGTACACAACCATCTTACAAAAGATAAAAACAGAATGCTTCATCGAATATTCGTGGAAGATGGAAAGTCCCCTTTTTCGGTCAGTTTGCCCACAGATTCTGCTGAGGAACAGTTATTTTTAGATTAATGGCCGGACATCCCGGTTGAAACACTGAGCAGTTACGATATTTCAATACCATGGCACTCATCCTGGAAGCCTTCTGGTTCCTCTTCTTTTACGTTTCCCTTGGCTAACCATGACCCTTATCGTCCGAACGATCTGTCTGCTTTTGCTGTTCCTGTTGCCGCCGCTGTCGCTGTGGGCCAGCCCACAAGCGGTCTCCATCGGTGTTCTCGCCAAGAGCGGAGAGGACACCGCCGTGAAAAGATGGAGCGCCACGGCCGATTACCTCTCCGCCATCATCCCCGCGTACCATTTCACCATCGTCCCCCTGGGGTTTACTGAAATTCATGAGGCCGTTGAGCAGGGCAGGATCGATTTTGTGCTCGCCAACCCGGCTTTTTACGTGGAACTGGAAAAGCTCTACGGGGTCAGCCGGATTGCCACCCTCATCAACCAGAATCTCCCCACCCAACAGACCACCACCTTTGGCGGTACAATCTTCACCAAGGCTGACCGTCAGGACATCAACACCCTTACCGATCTCAAAGGAAAGTCCTTCATGGCAGTGGACTCGCTTTCTTTTGGCGGCTGGATTGCGGCCTGGCGTGAGTTTTACAAACAGGGTATCGACCCGTTCGCCGATTTACATGCGAATTCCATGTCAATCCGGCCAGTGATTCCATTTGAATCCGGCCACCGATTCCATGG
>DYDK01000049.1:7083-9983 GCA_020717935.1 Desulfocapsa sp. | reverse complement strand
AACCCCCAAAAATCAGAGAAAAGGGGACAGATCTATTTTGTTGGAAGAAAAGAGGACAGATCTATTTTATTGGAAACAAAACAGAATAAATCGCCGAACAAGCGCATAGGGAGGGACCGCTGGGTGGGGCAGCGTTCTCCGTGCGCCTCTTTCAGTGGCCGCAGTGCCCCTCATGCTGGCCGATAGCGTATTCACAGCATGCCTCGTATTTACCAAGCCGCTTGCTTTGTAGAATCGTTGGTGGTACATTCAGAAGTACAACAGGAGGTGCAACATGGGCAAGCTATCAAATATTATTCCGGTGAGCGATTTGAGGCAGGATGCTGCCAAGCTTTTGAAACAATTGCGAAACAACAATGAACCTTTTATTATTACCCAAAGAGGGCGGGCAACAGCGGTAATGATCGGTGTCGATGCATATGAGAAATCTGAACACGAAAAAGAACTCCTGCGTCTTTTGGCCAAGGGAGATAGGGAAATAGATAGAGGTGAAGGATATGATTTGGATACTGTCCTAGCCGAAGCCGACGCTATTTTGGCCAAGGATCCCTTGTGAAGGTTAACTTTACCCCTTCTGCCCGTACCCAATTTCTTTCTGCGTTATCATATATCCGTAAGGATAAACCCTCGGCGGCAGTCAATTTTCGGAATCGAACTGAAAAAATATTACGAAGGCTTGAGAACTTTCCAGAATCCGGAAGAATCATACCGGAATTTCCAGACCTTCCTTACAGGGAGGTGATTATATCGCCATACCGGTTTTTTTATAAAATCAAAGTCGATGCTGTTTGGATTGTTGCAGTGTGGCATGGAGCGCAGATTCCAAAAGAACCAGCACATTGACTTATGATACCGGTGAGCCTTGGGATACCGTCAACGAGATTTCCATAAACGGGTACGCGGTATCAGCAATTAAGGCCGATAGTGTGGAGAGTTTCTTTGCCGAGAATAAAGAGGGTGAGTGTGCCTTTCCCTGGCCGATGTTCCTACCAGCAGTTACGCACGGCAGCCAGCGGCCTTAAACGGGTTGGTGCTCTGGTCGCTCCTGGTTTTCTGGTTCTCATGCGCCGCATGAGAACCAGACCGTGCTCGCTTAGGTAAATGATATTGATTTGGAAATGGAACGAAGCTTATAATGTCATTTCGACGAGGAATATTTATCGGAGAAATCTTAATATTATTCAGTGGTTGATGAATAATATTTCTCGCTGTCACTCGAAATGACAGGCTTTTTGGTCGTTTTACGAGACCATCATATTTGAAATGTCCACGGGTTTTGGTAAGTACTTGAGTACAGTGTGTCTGTCAAGGCACAACGCAGGAGGTAAAAAAGATGTTGAAGATGGCGGTGTTATTGTCCGGTAGTGGTCGTACTCTTGATAATTTTCATGAGCGAATCATCAAGGGCTCACTGGATGCGAAGATTGAGGTGGTTCTTTCCAATGTGAAAGACGCCCTTGGTTTGAAGAAGGCTGAAAACTATGGCTATCCAGCCTTTCATGCCGTTGGCAACGAGGCGCTGAATGCGATTATTCAGAAGTACCCTGTTGATATTATCTGTCTTGCCGGATTCCTGAAACTCTATGAACCCCCGGCAGCTCTGGCCCATTCAGTGATCAATATCCACCCGTCTCTGATTGAACCAGAATTTTTATATCGGCAGAGTAAACAAGCAGGGTAGAGTTTTTCCTGGATTGCGCTGACGCTTCATCCGGGCTACAAGCTAAAAACATCCCTTCCCGCATAGACTCAAATAATGGATGCGACATCCCCCAAGGGGATTTCCTTCGGGGCGCATCCAGTCAGCATTCCCGTGCGGTGCATAGGAACGCTGGGAATAGATAAGAATGTTGGGGATATCCCCCATTTTCGTGCGAATGAAGCCGCAGCGGCGGCTTCATTTAACAAGTCCATTAACCACATAAGGAGAAAAAATGAAAAAGCGAATTGGTCTGTGTGTAGCAACTGCGTTATTATCAGCTCTATCAGCATCGGCGCAGGACAAGGTTGTCGTTATACCATTAGGAAGTTCTACGCCCGCGAGTGCATCTGAAGCTTTTCAGATTAAGATTTATGACGGCAACAATGTGTTTATAGGGTACCAGCTTGATAGATATTTTACCGTAAATGCAAAAAAATACTTTACCTCTATAAATTCATCAAACGGGATTCCACATTATGAACCGTTAGTCTCACATTGTTTGCATTACCGCTCTTCAGACTGCACAGGCAATCCTTATGGGAGTACGGATTTCTATGATGCAAAAATGCCATTGAGAGGTGCGGGACAAGTAGCAACTGACACATTTTCCCACTCCCAAGAACATTTTTATATTCCGTTAAATGCCACACCCGAAACGATAGCGGCCGGTCAGACCATATCTTTCAGAGATTGGACTGGTTCATGCTCAGGTGGGTTTGTGTTGACTGAATCAAAAGAAGTGTTTCAGTTGTTACCGAACGACCCAAGCGTCACAGGATTTCCAAACACACTTGTGACACCGTATAAAACCGTTATTACACTGCCCGCATCTCCATGATGTTAAACTGGTACCCATGCGCCGCATGGGTACCAGACAGCATTTATGGGGGAGGCCTGTCAAGGCACAATTCAGGAGGGATAAAAGATGTTGAAGATAGCGGTGTTATTGTCCGGTAGTGGCCGAACCCTTGATAATTTTCATGAGCGAATCAACAAGGGAACCCTGGATGCGAAGATTGAGGTGGTTCTCTCCAATGTGAAAGACGCCCTTGGTTTGAAGAAGGCTGAAAACTATGGCTATCCAGCCTTTCATGCCGTTGGCAACGAGGCGCTGAATGCGATTATTCAGAAGTACCCTGTTGATATTATCTGTCTTGCCGGATTCCTGAAACTCTATGAACCCCCGGCAGCTCTGGCC
>DYDK01000049.1:0-6975 GCA_020717935.1 Desulfocapsa sp. | reverse complement strand
GTCTTGCCGGATTCCTGAAACTCTATGAACCCCCGGCAGCTCTGGCCCATTCGGTGATCAATATCCACCCGTCCCTGATTCCGGCCTTTAGCGGCGAGGGTTTTTACGGGTCGCGTGTGCATCGGGCGGTGCGGGCCCGAGGCTGTCTGATCAGCGGTTGTACCGTCCATTTTGCCAGTGAAATATATGACGAAGGCCCGATAATCTTGCAAAAGAGTGTGGAGCTTGATTACGGGGATACTCCCGAACAAATCGCGACCAAGGTCTTTGCCGCCGAGTGTGAGGCTTTTCCCGAAGCCATCAATCGGGTTAATGAACGAGGGATAGCGTTTTTCTGGGAGCGGGTTCGTGAGGGGAGGATGGTATGATGCAGGAATCTCGTGTCATTCTGACGGCCCAGGAGATTGATCTGGCCTTGAAGCGTATTGCCTTGCAAATCCTTGAACGAAATCACTCAGTTGCTGATCTGGCCATTGTCGGAATTCATACCTGTGGCGTTGATCTGGCGGAGCGCATCCGAACCATTATCCAGGAGCAGTCGGGAGTTGATATCCCTTTCGGCACCCTGGATATTACCCTGTACCGTGATGACTGGAGCATTATTTCGCAGAATCCAATCGTTCGCACAACTGACTTGTCCTTTGTGGTGGAGGGGAGCCGCTTGATTCTGGTGGATGATGTTCTGTTTACTGGCCGCACCATCAGGGCGGCGATGGATGCCATCATGGACTATGGACGCCCGCACTCTATTCAGTTGGCGGTTCTTGTTGACCGTGGGGGGCGCGAGCTGCCCATTCAAGCCGATTATACCGGTATGCAAACCACCATTCTTTCCCAGGAACGCATTCAGGTTGTACTTAAGGAACACGGCGGTCACGATGAAGTGGTCATTCAGAGAAATAGCTGAGGGGGGTTGGATGGAACTGCTTGCCCCTGCCGGCAATATGGAGTCCTTTCGGGCCGCTGTTCAGGCTGGCGCCGATGCGGTTTTCGTTGGCGCCCCTGCTTTTAATGCCAGAAATCTGGCCCGAGATCTTCGTTTAGACGAGATTGCCGCTATGATCCACTATTGTCGGGAGCATGGTCTCAAACTCTACCTGGCGGCGAATAGTCTGGTGCGGGAACAGGATCTCCCTCAGGTGATTGAGACTCTGGCTATTCTTGCCGAGTTGCAGCCGGATGCCCTTATTGTTCAGGATCTGGGTATCATCAAAGTAGTCCGGGATTATTTCCCCAGCCTTCCTCTGCACGCCTCCACATTGATGGCCGCTACCAATTCGGCAGCGGTGGGCGCCTTTGCCAGTATGGGTCTTGAGCGAGTGGTGCTTGCACGAGAACTGACCATTAAAGAGATTGGTGTCATCTGTAAAAAGAGTGACATCGAAATTGAGGTCTTTATTCACGGGGCCATGTGTTTTTCCTATTCGGGCCTGTGTCTATTCTCTTCCTTTCTTGGGGGCAAGAGTGGCCTCCGAGGCCGCTGTGTTCAGCCCTGCCGCCGACAATATACCTGGGAGACCAAAGGGGGAAGCAAGGGGGGAGCGAGGGGCGGCAAGGCTGGCAGCGCCCGAGGGAGTGGTCGTCAGGAAGTATCTGAAAGCAGGGGGCATACAAGCGACAAGGGCAGTTATCTCTTCTCTATGAATGATCTGGGTGGTCTTGAGGCTGTCCCTTTACTGGCCGAGGCCGGGGTTGCCTCCCTAAAAATTGAAGGCCGACTGCGAACGGCCCATTATGTGTCGCTCGTTGTCCAGGCTTATCGGATGGTTATGGATGCCGATGCCGCAGATTTTCCTGTTGTTTTGAAAAAGGCACAGGCTTTGACCGCACAGGCCATGAGCCGTAAGGTTGGCCCGGGATATTTTCTGACGCCGCAACCTCTGGAGGCGATTACGCCGTATCATTCTGGAAATGCCGGACTCCATTTAGGGCAATTGGAGTCCGTGCAGGCAAGAAAAAATGGTCTGTATGGAAGTCTGACTTTGAAAGAAGGGCTGGAGGTCAGCGACCGTTTACGCCTGCACGAAGAGGTCAGTGGTGAGCGGCACAGTTTTTCCTTGGCTGAGATGTTCAAGGGACGGGAGAAAGTCACGCTGGCAGTGATCGGTGACATCGTTCATATCAATTTGCCAGCTGAGCTGGTGTCCTCTGCAAGACACAAGATTGTCGTGTATAAGGTGGATGTCCGTAATCAGCCCCAGATGAGTGACGAGGCCTTTGGACTCCCCTCGCGACAGAAAATGCTGGAGGTGGTGGCCAGAGCCCAAAGTTCGCAAAGGAGCCGGATTGCTGCTGTGTGTCGGGAAGTGTGTCTGACCGAAGAAAAATCGGCAGCTCTTCTCCCTTTGTCCCAGAAGGGAAAAGGCGATGGCCGGATGCGGACTGGCCAGAGAAAACCTGGGCCCGTGAAGGTGAAGCTTCCTCTGGAGTGGTGGCTGAGGACCGATTCTATCAAGCTTTTGCAGGGTACTTTGCCCTTTACCCCTGATCGCTTTCTCCTTCCCCTTGACAAAAACAGTGTCAGTCAGGCTGGACAGTTGAAACGATCTTTGGGGCAAGGCGTTCGCAATCTCACCTGGTGTCTGCCCCCTCTGCTCTTTGAGTCCGAGTTGGCCCCGTTGCAAAAGCAGCTCTCACTGCTCATTCGTTCTGGTTTCAAGAGTTTTCAGCTTGGTCATATCAGTCAGGCCTGGCTGTTTCAAGGGGAACGCGTACATCTGTCCTGCGATTATACCGTGAGCGTTATGAATAGTCAGGCCCTGGCTGCTGTCCGGCATCTGGGAGCGGAGGCGGCTCAGCTTTCCATCGAGGCTGATCGTACCCTGCTTGCCGCCGTGCTCAAATCCAGCCGGGCCAATGGGCAGCAGATACGAAAAGGGATGACGGTCTATGGGGCGCCGCCCTTGTTTACCGCCCGGGTTGCCGCCCGTCATTTTCAGTATGATCGCATGCTGACCAGCCCTAAAGGCGAGGCCTTTACCATGCACAAGAAAGATGGACTGGTCAAAACCGTGCCCTGCCGTCCCTTCTCACTGCTTCCCTATCTCGGAGAATTGCGGGACATGGGCCTTGATTTCGTGGTGGTTGATCTCAGTCATCTGCCCACAAGCCCTCATGATATGCTGGCCCTGGCCGAACGATTGAGTAATGTGAGCCGAGTGTCCAAGCTGCCTTCGTTTAACTATCTGGGTGAATTGGAATAGGATCGGTGAAACCATTTGCCTTTTACCTGTTGTTTGTTGTTAGGGCCTGTCCCCAAATAACATGGACAGGATTGCGCTTAGATTTGGTTGTGGCTCAATCACAAAATCTTCATCGTAACAGAACGACGATTGCGGTTTCGGAGTTTCGCAAGTTCGCGTATCTTTCCTGTGCAATCGCCGCAACCAAATCTAATCGCAATCGTGTCCAACTTATTTGTGGATAGGCCCTAAGGAGAAACTCAATGGGAATAACAAAAGATTATCAGGTAACCGAAAACCGGATTTTTTTTAAGTGTCCGTCCTGTGGAACCAAGAAAACAATGTTTGTTCCTCGTGATTTGCGGCAAGTCAGCACTCGTTGTTATAAGTGCGGTGAGGTGACCAAATGTCGGCTGAATCGCCGTATTCGCTCTCGAGAGCAGCAGAGCGGAAAAATTATTATGGTAACCAATAATGGGGTAGAGTATGAAATCTCGTTGAATGATATTTCGGAGACTGGAGTTGGCTTTGATATCCCCATTGGCATTGCGCGAGCCCATATTCTTTCGCCGGGACATGAGGTCAGGTTCAGATGCAGTTGGAATGCGAATCTTTTGGGGAATAGTCGTTTTGAGGTGCAAAGTGTCAGAGGGCAACGCATCGGAGCAAAGAAGATAGTGGTATGATTCGTGGTGCCGGAGGAGTTGTTTTTGGAGAGAAAATTATTGACTTTATTGGCGTGGTGTATTAGAAAACGAAAATGTGTAAAGGGGAATTCTTGGGTCAAGAGGCCTTTTTATCACTCTTTTTGAATGGTGAATTATTGAAAGTGCTTTGTGAGTAAGATTATTTTAGGAGGAGTTTGTGGCTAATCATAAATCTGCAGAAAAAAGAAACCGTCAGGCAACCGTTCAACGCATGCGTAACCGGGCTATCAAATCACGAATGAAAAATTCCATCCGCCAGGTGGAAGAGGCCATTGCCGCTGGTTCCATTGAGCAGGCCCAAGTGGCATTGAAGGCTGCTATTCCGGTTATCGCTAAAACTGGGGCCAAGGGGACTATCCATAAAAAGAATGCCTCACGGAAGGTTTCCCGTCTGACCATTCGGGTTAATGGTATGCAGGCCGCATAAGGGAGTGTGGTTGCTTTCCGGAGGCAGGATTGTGGCCGGAAAAGGTGTTGTGAGGCCATGGGATCATTTGATTTCATGGCCTTTTTTTTATGCTGTTTCCCTGTAAAGGGATTCGTGGTATTGTCAACAAATAAAAATCGAAAACAGGTACTGACTGAGGCTGCCGTTACGCACCCATGAGGTCCGCCGTCAAGGCTGATTCCGTCATGAAGACAATTCCTCAATACGATTATCTGAGTCAGCTGTCCTCTCATTTAACTTTTTCCTTTGTTTATCAGCATGTCAGAGCACACTCATTTTCCCGATCTTGCGACCTTTCAGAAATTAAAAGATCAGGTTGGGCTTGTTCCAGTGTATCGGAAAATAATCACTGATTTCGATACCCCCCTGACCCTTTTTGCCAAGGTGGCAGATGGACAGAGTCACGCCTTTCTTTTTGAGAGTATGGAGGGTGGAGAAAAATGGGGACGGTATTCCTTTATTGGCTTTGATCCCCTGGTGACCTTTTCCTCTCGGGGTGAGCAGATAGAGATCTGTTCATACGGTGGTTCAGTACCAGAAAAGGTTCAGCAGGCAGGGAACCCGCTTAAGGTCTTAAAAGCGTTGGTGGCAGGTTTTTCTGCCGACGAGGTGGATGCTGACCTACCGCGATTTTGCGGAGGAGCGGTAGGATTTCTTGGTTATGACATGGTCCGGTTCATGGAAGAGCTGCCCGATGAAAAACCGTCGCTGAATTTTCCCGATTCATCATTCATGGTGCCAAGGATGGTGCTGGTGCATGATAGCTTTCGGCAAACCGTGACCGTGGTCTGTTGGGTGCGACTTACAGATGGTGAAGATGGTCGTGCGGCCTATCATAATGCTACCTGCCAGATTGACCTGATTGTGGATCGTTTGCGTTCTCCGGTGCCGGTATCGTATCTGGCTGCCAATATCAAAGGGAGCAAGGTCTCACATCAGTTCAGCTCGAACATGGAGCCTCAGCAGTTTAAGGAAATGGTTGAGAAGGCCCGTGAGTATATTCGGGCCGGTGATATTATTCAGGTGGTTTTATCGCAACGATTTCACACGCACACTGAACTGGATCCGCTGACCCTGTATCGGGCCTTGCGGCATATCAATCCCAGTCCTTATCTCTTTTTTCTTCAGCTTGACAATGTGATTCAGATTGGTTCTTCTCCTGAGATTTTGGTTCGCAAAGATGGGGATAAAATTGAGTTGCGACCCATTGCTGGCACCAGAAAAAGGGGGATAACTCCCGAGGAAGATGAGGCTTTACAAAGAGAGCTCCTTGCTGACCCCAAGGAGCGGGCCGAGCACCTGATGCTTGTTGATTTGGGCCGCAATGATGTGGGACGGATTGCACGAGACGGCAGTGTTGAGGTCAGGGAGCTGCTGACCATTGAAAAATATAGTCATGTCATGCATCTGGTTTCGGGTGTTCATGGATTAATTGCTGAGGGGAAGGATCAATTTGATGTGATGGAGGCCTGTTTCCCCGCCGGTACCGTGAGCGGAGCGCCTAAAATTCGGGCCATGGAAATCATTGAAGAGCTGGAGCCAGAAAGACGAGGGCCGTATGCCGGAGCAGTCGGGTATTTTGGATTTTCCGGCAACATGGATTTCTGCATTACTATTCGCACCTTTGTCATGCAGGATCACGATGTATGGGTGCAGGCCGGGGCTGGAATTGTCTATGATTCTGATCCCGAAAAGGAGTTTGAAGAAACTGTCAACAAATCTATGGGATTACGGCGGGCCTTGGAACTGGCGGAAAAGGGGTTTTAGAGGCCGTTATGGAAAAGTCTTTTGACTACGAAGCCGCCAAACTTTTTGTTTTTTTTGTAGTGCGGCGATCCCTGAAGGTAATGTCCGTTATTTAGTTACACTTCCTTTTTTTGAGATTATTTGGATTGCAGATTGCAGATTGCAGGTGGCAGAAGACTTACCGGCCCTCGGAGACTCTCATATGAAAAATAAAAACGCCGGGTTCTCGTCTCTACTCTCGTTTGGATGTCTTCTGGCGGTATTGCCCATTTCGGTTCATGCTGCAGACTGGAAACCCTTGCCGGACACTGGCCAGAGTTTTTGTTACGATCAGTACGGGAAAGAAATTTCCTGCCCACAGGCCGGTCAGCCTCTCTATGGCCAGGATGCCCAGTATCATGGGGTGACAACGGTTTTTAAGGACAATGATGATCTCACCATTACCGATCAGAAGAGTGGACGGATGTGGATGAAAACCGATGATGGCATCGGTCGGCCTTGGCAGGAGGCCATTGATTATTGCGAGAAGCTTGATTTAGCCGGTTATAATGATTGGCGGCTTCCGGGAAAATTTGAACTGGAATCTATTGTGGATTATGGTCGGGCCTATCCGGCCATTGATCCCGCTTTTAAGTGCCAGACCTCTTTTTACTGGTCGAATCTTTCCTATTTAGTGTTTGAACGGAAACAAATAATCTTTGATGTTCCATATGGTTATAGAAACATTTCCGTTTGAAGATTTACCGAGTCCATGTCATTTTAGCTAAATCAAAGAATCTTGTTTTTTAGTTATATCTTTGAACTTATTGTATTTTATGGTATAAGTTAAGGCTTGAACTGGAGCATTTTTCCTTCTACTATCAAAATCTTCGGGATATAAAACGACATGAGA
>DYDK01000048.1 GCA_020717935.1 Desulfocapsa sp. | reverse complement strand
AATCTATGTTTATGTGCAAAAGTTTCTAAGTTCACATGCAAACTTACAGTTGGAAATGGCGTCTGGTGTTGGGAATACTGTTGGGAGTGAAATAAAAAGGCATAAAAAAGGGGTTAAGATTTTATCTTAACCCCTTGAATTTATTATGGTAGCGGGGGCTGGATTCGAACCAACGACCTTCGGGTTATGAGCCCGACGAGCTACCAGACTGCTCCACCCCGCGATACGATAGCTAATATAACAGATTGAGAGGTGTTGTCAAGGATATTCTCTGTCCAGCTCTGTATGCAAACGAGTGGCGGGGAGAAGGTGTCGTTGCAGTTGATCCCTTATTTCAGTCGGCAATGGAGTGAGTTTACCTTCACGATTGATTGAGGCCATGACCGTAGAGCCTTTAGCCAGAAAGCGAGGCTTGCTTTGACCCTGCTCTTCTTTGTGCAGGATGCGGTAGCTGAAGGCGCATGTCACTTTTTTCAGTTCCGTCAGGGTTGTTTCGATGATGAGGATATCGTCGTAACGAGCCGGGGCCTTGAAGCGGATATGGCACTCAATAACTGGCAGAACAAAGCCCATCTGCTCAATGTCACGGTAGGAGCACACCCGCTCCCGCATAAACTCAGTTCTTCCGATTTCAAAGTAGCGTAGATAATTGGCATTATAGACCACGGCGGCAGCATCGGTATCACCATACAGGACGCGGTATTGAGTACGGTGGATGTGATCATCCTTATGGGCCGTAACCTTACTCTCTCCGCTATTCATGTTTTCGTTGCAGGAGTTTTTCCATGAGCAGTTCGCCGTTGGCCATTCCATTGTGGAGGTGTTCATCAACGGTTTTGGCTGAGTGTTCATTAAATGGCAGCCCGCAACCCTTGTCCGTTTTCCGTGAATCGTAAAGAAGAGTAGGAACGGGACTGGCAGTGTGGGTACGCAAACATAGGGGGGTGTGATGATCCATGGTGGCGATTAAACGAAATTCCTCGCCGCTCTCTTGAAGCCCTTGGAAAATGGGACCAACGATTTTCTGGTCAAAGTCCTCAATGGCCTGGATTTTTTCTTTCAGCAGGCCCTGATGTCCGGTTTCATCGGGCGCCTCCACATGGACAAAAACAAAGTCATTATCTCGCAGACTCTCCAGTGTAGCCTGAGCCTTTCCGTTATAATTGGTATCAAGATAACCGGTGGCCCCAGGGACATTGATGATGGAAAGTCCGGCGTTTACTCCGAGCCCTTTGAGGAGATCTACGGCTGATATGAGACTGCCGCTGATGCCAAATCGCTCCGTCATGGTCGGCATTTGTGGTAATTTCCCTTCTCCCCAGAGCCAGATGCCATTGGCCGGATTCTTGCCAGCCGCCATGCGGGCTGTATTAATGGGGTGATCTGCCAGAATGTTCATAGCCTTCTCAAGCAACTCTGCCCATTGCGGATGATTTCGATAACGATTCCAGGCCTCCGTGACTTCTTGGCCGGTAAAGTCATGAGGAGGGACGGTCTCCATCTGCGGATATCTTCCTGTAACCACCAGGATATGGCGGTAACTGACTCCAGGGTGAAAATGAAAGAATTCGGTACCGCAGCCCGCTTCCAGGGCAGCGATAAGTTGGCGGGATTCTTCACTGCTGATATGGCCGGCAGAATAGTCAATCATGCGGACTTGCTGATTCGGCTCATGGGCCAGGGTCACCAGATTACAGCGAAAGGCAGTCTGGTCAGGGGTGAGCGAAATATTCATGGCCGCAGCCTCCAGCGGGGCCCGGCCGGTATAATAGTCCTCGGGCCGATAGCCCAGCAGGGAGAGATTGGCAACATCGCTGCCCGGTGGAAAGCCTTCAGGAATGGTCTGGGTAAGAAAGAGTTCACCCGAACGGCAAAGTGTATCCATAAAAGGCGTGTGGGCTGCCTCGAGAGGAGTGCGATGGTTCAGTTCGGCCACCGGCAGGTCACCCATGCCATCACCGACCAGGATCAGATATTTCATGTGAGCGGGCCTTTTTGTAATTTTTGACTGGCATTCAGCGGGGTTCATCCACGAGAAAACGAATTTTCACCGTGGGTTCGGTGCAGACCTCTAATCCGTCAATCTCGGCGATGGCCTTTTGCACAGCTGCTTCTGAGGCTTCATGGGTATGGAGAACGATGCTGACTGGCTCATTCTGCTGACGACTCTTCTGAATCACCGATTTGATGGAGATGGAATGTTTGCCAAAAATGCCGGAAATGGTGGAAAGGACTCCTGGCTTATCAACGGCGGTAATCCGGAAATAATAAGGACAGCACAATTGAGTCATGGGGGTGATGGTGGGAGTGCCAATATGTTCGGGAAGATAGGAGAGAGCGGGAACCCTGCCTATGGAACCATGCAGGATATTGCGGCCAATATCCACCACATCGGCGGCTACCGCACTGCCAGTCGGCATCTTTCCGGCACCTTTGCCGTAGAGCAGAACATTGCCGACGGTGTCGCCGGTAAAATAGATAGCATTATAGGCCCCGTTGATATTGGCCAGCATGTGCGATTCCGGCACCAGGGTGGGCTGTACCCGAGCCTCAACATGGCTGCCGTGATGGCGGCTGATGGCCAGCAGTTTGATTCGGCAGCCAAATTCGCGGGCAAAGTCAATGTCGATGGGCTGAATCTTGCTGATTCCTTCGGTGTGAATATCCTTGAGCTGGACGAGTTTGCCATAGGAGATGGTCATGAGAATGGCGAGTTTATGGGCCGTATCAATACCTTCGATGTCATAGGTGGGATCGGCCTCGGCAAATCCCAGGGCCTGAGCTTCTTTGAGCACCACATCAAAGGCGGCGCCCTGATCGGTCATCTTGGTAAGAATGTAATTGGCAGTTCCGTTCATGATTCCCATGATCGACAAGATGCGATTGGCGACCAAACCTTCTTTCAAGGCCTTGATCACTGGAATTCCACCACCGACACTGGCCTCAAAGCCAACCTCAACATTATTGTGTCCTGCCGCTTCAAAGATCTCTTTTCCATGAATGGAAAGCAGGGCTTTATTGGCAGTGACCACATGCTTGCCATGGCGAATAGCCTCTAAGAGAAAGGTTCGGGCTGGTTCGAGACCACCAATCAGTTCGACGACAATGTCAATATCGGGATCATTAAAAATATCATTAACATCCTTGGATAATTGAGCATCCTTGAACTGCTCTGGGAGGTGTTCCAGATTAATATCAACGATGCGGGCAAGGATAATCCTGGCCCCTACCTTGCGCAGAAGGCGATCCTTCTGCTCCAAAAGGGTTTGGGCCAGACCGCTTCCTACAGTGCCAAAACCGATAAGTCCCACACGGATGTCTTTCATGATTTATTATGAGTAATGTTGATGAGCTATTTGAAAATAAAGAATAAAATTAGATGGACAGGGCAAGCATTCTCGTTTTCTTCTCTTGATTACAGCTTCCCGATAATGACCGAGAAAATACCCTCTTTCTGCGTGAAAGTCAAAACAGAAGCACAGATATTTTTCTGGCCTTAAATTCACTTTTGGATTATTCTTCTGTTTTTATTTTATTTGAGTGAATGCTCATTCAGAGTCGAGTGTTTTGCAAAAAACATACAAGAAGAAACTTCAATGAAGGAGAACGGCATGGCAGTGAATATTCTGGCCTTTGGGCCAAATGGAAGCGGTAAAGGAACTCAGGGCGCAATTGTTAAGGATAAATACAATTGCAACCATATTGAATCTGGCGCAATTTTCCGTGAGCATATCAAGGGCGGCACCGAGCTTGGCAAGAAAGCCAAAGAGTATATTGACCGTGGCGATCTGGTGCCCGATGAGCTGACCATTCCCATGGTATTGGAAACTCTGCAAAAATCCAAGGAGCAAGGGTGGCTGCTGGATGGTTTCCCCCGTTCTCTGGCCCAGGCCGAGGCCCTGGACAAAGCTCTCAAAGAAGCCGATATGGCCTTGAACTATGTCCTTGAAATTCAGCTGGACCGTCAAATTGCCAAAGAACGGATCATGGGCCGTCGTCTCTGTGCCAATGACAACAATCATCCCAATCATATTGCCTTTGAAGCCATCAAGCCCGTTGAAAAAGACGGGAAGCTGGTATGCAGGGTCTGTGGCGGCGATCTCAGTGCCCGTGCCGATGATCAGGACGAGGCCGCCATCGGTAAGCGCCATGATATTTATTATGATACCACAACCGGAACCATGGCCGCAGTCAACTATTTCAAGAAGGCGGGTGGCGCCAAAGTAATTTCTGTTGATGGCTCAACCTCCATTAAAGATGTCACGGCGGCAATCTTAAAACAGTTGGATTAAGGCATTAAGTGAAAATAAGTTGGACAAAATTGCGCTCAGATTTGAGTCAGATTTGGTCGCAGCGATTGAGCAAAACCGCAGGCGTAGCAGGGCTACGACGAGGATTTTGTGATTGAGCTGCGGCCAAAGATGGCTCGAAGATGAGATGCAAGATGTTCAAGTTATTTTTGCTTAATGCCTAACGGTTGCTTTGCGGAAATTTTTCTGAATCGTTACATTTTTCCGCACGCCATTGTGAACAGGGATATGCCTCGGCGATAGACTTGGCATGTCCCTTTTTTTTTGCCTTTTCAGCTAGGATATCGTACAATCATGCCCCATACGGTCTCCCGACTGTCTTTGGCTTCTGACTTTTGACCTCTGACTCCTGTCTTCTGATAATGCAACAGATCCTTCTTCGTTCACTCCAAAATTCGATCCTGGCCAAAGAGGCCTTCGCCCGAGAGCAGGGTGAAGCCATTATCGCCCTGGCAGGACAGATGGTGAAAACCATACGACGGGGCGGCAAGATTCTTCTGTTTGGCAATGGCGGTAGCACGGCCGATGCCCAGCACTTAGCTGCTGAATTTGTCAATCGCTTCCTCATCAATCGACGGCCCATGGCAGCCCTGGCCTTGACCACCGACAGCTCGATCCTGACTGCCGTGGGCAATGATTTCTCCTTTGACGAGATCTTTGTCAAGCAGATACAGGCCTTGGCCAAACCGGAAGATCTGGCACTGGGAATCTCCACCAGTGGTGGTTCAATCAATGTCCTCAAGGCCCTGGAAGTTGCCCGCAAGATGGGCATAGTAACAGCCGCCCTGACCGGCGGGTTGGCTGGAGATGGCGGGGCCGTGGGCCGTGCCGCTGATTTCCTGCTCAATGTGCCCTCGGATATGACCCCACATATTCAGGAGGCCCACCTCTGGGTGGAACATCTGCTCTGTGAACTCGTGGAACGAGAGATTTTTGGCGGGGTGGCAGGATGAAACGGGTCGTAACGAGATGATCCCTGAACCCCTTGATTTTAATGGGCTACACACCTATTCCCTGCATGGACGGCCTTCCAAGGTCACGGTCGAACAATTTGCCCGCCCCCTTCGCGCTGGCAGCAGTGTGCGAGCCCTTCTTGACTCTTTGCCTGATCAGTTGCTGGGTCGGGATTTTCCTGAACTCATCCACCGCTTAGCCGCAGTTCATCGTGCCCATCGGCCCCTGATTGTCGGCATGGGCGCCCATGTGATTAAGGTCGGCTTAAATCCACTGCTCATCGATCTGATGGAGCGATCTGTTATCACCGGCCTGGCCATGAACGGGGCCTGCATCATTCATGATGCCGAGATTGCCATGGCTGGTTTTACCTCGGAAGAGGTTGGGAATGTCCTTGGCGATGGGGCCTTTGGAGCGGCACGGGAGACTGGCGAATTCCTCAATGGTTCCATCAATTCGGGAGCAAGTCAAGGCTTGGGACTGGGGGCGGCTGTTGGAGCGGCATTACGAGCCAACAATTTCCCTCATAATAACAAGAGCTTGCTGGCAACCGCCTCTCGTTTGGGAATTCCTGTAACGGTATTTGTCGCCATGGGTACCGATATTATTCATATCCATCCTTCGGCCTCGGGTGCCTCTATTGGTGCGTCGTCCCATCTGGATTTCCGGATTTTTTGTGCCCAGATCGCGGATCTGCAAGGCGGTGCCTATCTCAATATTGGTTCGGCGGTGCTCTTGCCGGAGGTCTTCCTCAAGGCCCTGACAGTGGTTCGCAATCTGGGACACCGAGTCGATGATTTTACGACGGCAAATTTTGATTTTATGAAACAGTACCGCCCTTTGACCAATGTGGTGAATCGGCCAACTGCCGGTGGTGGCAAGGGGTACCATATCACTGGTCATCATGAGTTGATGATCCCGTTGCTGGCGGCCGCTCTCCTTGATGAGCTGGCATCTGGCCAGGATCACACATAAATAAGCGGCTTATTTCGCTCAATTTTCGCTCAATTCCCCCTTTTTCTCATTCCACTCGATTATGGAACAACAAACAAAGATGATCAAACCTGGCAAGGTGTATCTCGTTGGGGCTGGCCCTGGCGATCCCGGACTGATTACCATCCGTGGCAAATATCTTCTGGAACGGGCCGAAGTCCTGGTGTACGATTATTTAGCATCGCCCAAGCTTTTAAAGCATGTGCCGAAAAATGCGACGATGATTTATGCCGGCAAAAAAGGCGGAACCAAACATACTCATACCCAGGAAGAGATCAACCAAATGCTGGTGGATTGGGCCTTGGCCGGCAAAACCGTGGTGCGGCTCAAGGGCGGGGATCCTTTTATCTTTGGTCGCGGTGGTGAAGAGCTGGAAGAGTTGGCCAAGGCTGGCATATCTTTTGAGGTCGTGCCCGGGGTGACTTCAGCCACTGCCGCCGCCACATATGCCGGTATTCCCATTACCCACAGGGCTTACACGGCCTCGGTATCCTTCATTACCGGCCACGAAGAGCCGGGCAAGGAGAATTCCAATGTCGATTGGTCGAAACTGGCGACCGGTGCTGGCACTCTGGTCATCTATATGGGGATCAAGAATCTGCCCATTATTGTTGATAACTTGATTGACAATGGTCGCGATCCAAAAACCCCGGTAGCGGTCGTGCGCTGGGCCTCAACCCCCGAGCAGCAATCGGTGGTCGGGACCCTGGAGACCATTGTCGCTCGGGTCGAAGAAGAGGCAATTAAGCCCCCGGCCTTGATTATTGTCGGCGAGGTCGTAGCCCTTCGTGACACCCTTGACTGGTTTGAGAAACGCCCTCTTTTTGGTAAACGAATCGTGGTTACTCGAACTCGGGAGCAGGCCTCCGAATTGGTGGCTTCCTTGGAGGGATTTGGGGCCGAATGCCTTGAGTATTCGACCATTCAGGTCGAGGCGCTGGAAGCGTATGATATTCTTGACGAAGAACTGGAGCGGCTCAACGAGTATCATTGGGTACTGTTCTCATCCATTAATGCCGTGCAGTATTTTTTCGAACGCCTCTATGCCAAAAAAATGGATGCAAGACATCTGAAAGGGCCGATGGTGGCGGCGGTGGGTAAAGCGACCGCTGATTTTTTACTGCGGTACGGGATTGTGGCCGATCTGATTCCGGCCGTTTATACCGCCGAAGGCCTGGCCCAAAGCTTGCTGGATTTTGGAGTGGAAGGACGAAATATCTTGATTCCGCGGGCAGTCAAAGCCCGCGAGTTTCTGCCCGAAACCTTACGCGGGGCTGGCGCTCAGGTCGTTGTCGCGCCGGTTTATCGTAATGTGCCGCCGCCGACAGGGAAGGAGGATCTTCGGGCTGAGCTGGTCAATGGCAAGGTTGATATGATCTCCTTTACCAGCTCTTCAACCGTCACCAACTTCCTCTCGATGATTGATGCCGCCAATCAGGAAGAGTTGACCACACTGCTGAGCGGGATTAAGATTGCCGCCATCGGGCCCGTCACGGCCAAGACGGTGACCGATAATGGCCTGACCGTTGATGTTATCCCCGAGGCATTTACCATTCCCACAATGGTGGCCGCCATTGTGGCATATTATGAGAATGGCCCGTCAAAAAAATAAGAAACTCCGCAATATTCAGGCTGTCATTCCCGCCCAGGCAGGAATGACAGCCTGGGCATGACTCTTTATTTCTTCTTTGGTCCGCCTTGGCCAAGGCTCTGAATCTGGGGCAGAATGTCAAATTGCAGAACGCCTTGCCCTGTATGAACTCCCGCAATATTCATGTTCACCGTGATGGTTTTGCCGCTGGTTTCGGCAATCAGGGGCTGCATCTGTTTCATCTTTACCGGAAATTCACGGTTATTCAGAAAGCCCATGAGCAGGGCATCAATATCCCCCCCCGCCGCCGTGGATGAGGCCTTCAGGTCGCTGATAACAGGTTTGACATAGAGCAGCTGCTTGCCGGGATCATATCGCAGGGCGGCGTTACACTGAAGACCAAGCTGAATTGAGCCGACCTTGAGCTTGAGCACATGGCCGCCCACCTCGGTGTGTAACTGCATATCATCCCCCTTGAGGGAGATCCGGCAGGAAATTCCCTGCTCCCCAATCTGCAGATTACTGATCTGGACAATGGTGATGGTGCCACGGAGGGTGCTGGAGCTGGTATCGATGGCAATGGGCAGAGATTTATCCAGGGCCTCACTGAGAACAGCCGCAGGCACACTGAGGCCGATCATCTTGTTGTTTACCGCATCCACACGGGACGGAAGAAGGCAGGAAAGAAGCAACAGGGTGGCGCAGGCGATACACACGAGGGGGCGAGTCATGATCAGTCTCCTGATGATAAGAGGATGCGGGATTGCATGGGTGTTTGGAGCAGGGAATGGATCCAGATGGCAACAGTCAGTAAAATTCCCAGGACGGTGGCCTTGTCCCGATAGGAAGTATGGGTATTCCAGGCCGTTATCTCAATGGTATGCGGATCACGGAAAAATCCCTGGATAGAAAGATGGCCGCTGGTTGGCGGATGCTGACCAACAACGGCAAACGACTCACCGGTGAAAATCCTGAGAGTTGCTTCCTCTTTTGAAAACCGGCCACGGTCGATTTCTATCTTTTTTCCTGGTCGTTCTGTCGTGTTCATAAGGGTCTGGCAAAAATGATTATCTGCTCGCAGAGCCGGCGCTATAAAGAAAAGAGGGGCCACCGCATAGACCAATACCAGCCCTCCCATGACAAGCACCCGCCGGAGAGAAGGTCGTATCAATTGTAAATCCAGGGCCACGATTGTCCGCCAATGGCAGCCCAGAAAAGCCAAACCGGCACCGGTGGCAACATAAGAGATCGGATGTTCAAGGACAAACCAGTCAACTCGCTGGAGAGACCAGGAAAACGGCACCAGAAGCTGAACGCCATTGGCCCACTTGATCTCCGTGGCATCAATCAGCAGATGAAAAAGGCTGTTCAGGCTCAGGATGAAAAAAATACGCCCAGGGGTACGAGTCATGCACGCCAAGGCCCCCGCCAGTATCACACAGAAAAACAGGCTGGCTTGATTGACACTGTACAAGCGTAAAAGAGAAAGATCCATTCCCGGAAGAAACTTCAGGAGGCGCTGGCTGATCCAGGGGACATCGGGAATGATACATCCCAGAAGCATCCATTGCGGAATCACTCCTTTGAAAAGCAGGGTATTGAGTGGCCCCTGAACGCCAATGTGGGCAAGGGTATTGGGCATGGTTTGTGGTGTTTCTGAACTACCGTCCCCGCTCTGTTTGCGGGGTCCGAGTGAAGAGTGAAGTCGGTGGAGAGCACCTTATTCCATTTCTATTTCAAATATTCACTTAGGAGGCTATTCAAAATAACCTGAACACCTTGCATCTCAATGTCATTAACTTAACACATCAAAAACGAATCAACTTATTGTAATTACAGAATGTTCATGTTATATACAACTATGCGGTTTACTTGTAAGGGCCTCGGCAAGAATAAATCATCCCGTTTTGCTGGTCTTTTCAGTCATCTTCTTCGTCGCGAAAAGAGTTACATAGCCCTGCTATGCGCCTCTTTCCGCTCCTCGAATATGACTGAAAATCCTGCGCAATACGGAACAATTTATTCTTGCCGAGGCCCTAACACATCTATTTCTCAAAGGAGGACAGCATGGCTAAATTTCTTGAAAAAAATTGTCAAACTGGCATGGAACCTGCTTTCCAAAACCTGTGCCAATCTACTTGACTTTCTTAA
>DYDK01000244.1 GCA_020717935.1 Desulfocapsa sp. | reverse complement strand
AATGAAACAGAGGGTTCCAAGGCTATTGCTTATCCATGATTGACGAGGTCTGAACCATACAAATATCTTCGTTATCTTTTCGAGAAACTGCCTTTTGCCTCGTCAGTGGATGATCATAGAGTACTGTTGCCGTATAATCTCGGATAGACGGATTTGGCCATGGGTCATATTGTGAGTGGGGTTTAATTTGCGCCTACACTTATACCGCACGGGAAACCATTCACACATCAGTATTATCCGAGTCCCAAATACCCCACATGGATATTTTAAAATAGAACAGATGGGACACGAACGAACAGCAATCGCCAATCTTGGCAAAAGCCTCCTTTTATGAGGCACTCACACGAGCCAGGAAATCAGGACAACAGGCCATAACAGTCATGAAATGCATCAAGCCAGCCGCGCCAGCCAATTTTCTGGCCCGATGCATGACCCTGACCCATGAAAAGAAGGTCGAGAAACTTTTCCCTGATGATCATGTCCCGTCATTCTGACCGTGGACAGTCTGGTTTTCCATATTTTCCATACTGCCCAACTCCAAATTTAATGCCTCTACGGAAAGAAGAATTTCCCGGAGCGAAATTCCCAATGAAACAAGCAGTAAACACAAGCTGATCGTAAAAACAATTTTACCAGCAAACTGCCACCCGGCAAAGAGAAAGAGCATACACACCACACAACAAAAAAGACCAGCGACCCCACAGGCCTGCATGTTCCGAATCAGCATCACCCGCCGCCGCATACTTTGGATCTGGCCGAGCAGAATATTATCCGGCTGCGCCCGATAACGATCATGCAGATTGCGGATACGAGAGCCAAGTGCCAAAAAACGGTTGGTATAGGCAATCAGAAGAAAGGTCACGGCCGGAAAAAGCAAGGCTGGCGTGGTCAAGGTAATATCCATATCTCCCACCAGATCACAAGATCTGTTTTAAAAACACCGCCGCCCTTTCATGCACCGGATGATCGAAAAATATCTTGGGGGAAGCGACCTCCAATATCCTTCCTCCATCCATGAACACCACGGTATCAGCCACTTCCCTGGCAAAACCCATCTCGTGAGTCACTACCACCATCGTCATCCCCTCTCGAGCCAGAGTCACCATCACCTCCATCACCTCACCAATCATCTCGGGATCAAGGGCAGAAGTGGGTTCATCAAAGAGCATAATAGCTGGGGTCATGGCCAGGGCACGGGCAATGGCCACCCGCTGCTGCTGTCCACCGGAGAGCTGCACCGGATAACTGGCGGCCTTGTCAGCCATCCCCACCTTGGCAAGAAGGTTCATGGCCTGTTGTTCTGCCTCTGATTTTCCTAGTTTCCGCAAATGAATGGGGGCCAGGGTCAGATTTTGAAGAACTGTCAAATGGCGAAAGAGATTGAAACTCTGGAAGACCATTCCCACTTCTTCCCGAATCGTGTTGATATTCTGGGCCGGATCATGAATCGCATGACCATCAACAATAATAGAACCGGAACTGATAGGCTCCAGGCGGTTAATGGTGCGCAACAAGGTGGATTTTCCAGAACCAGACGGCCCAATCACCACTACTTTTTCCCCTGTCTGCACAGACAGTGACACATCAGTCAATGCCTGAAATGAGCCGAAAAAGGTGTTAACATGCTCTATGCGAATAATGGGGTTAGCGACGATCATAATGGCTGAGCCTCTGCTCCATAATGCTGAGCAGTTTAGAGAGAGCAAGAGTGATGAGCAGATAGATAATGGCAATTAGTGCCTTACCCCTGAAAGCCTATCATAAAAAACAAGAAATTTTTTATGCAA
>DYDK01000047.1 GCA_020717935.1 Desulfocapsa sp. | reverse complement strand
TTTCGCATGCCTCGATTTTGAACGAAAATCTTCATTTTGCAAGAGGCTCATCTATATCCCGCATACCCCTTGTAGCCCTTGTAATGGTGGAGTACCCGTTGTACATATTCCATCGTCTCAGGAATTTGCGGAACTGTATTGGTTTGTTTGACCAGATTGGGTCCGACATTATATGCAGCCAGACTTAAAGGAATATTGCCATGAAAGGTATCGAGCATGGCTCGAAAATACCGCGTTCCCCCATCAATATTGGCTCGGGGATCGAGCGGGTTGGCCACCCGCAGATCTTTTGCCGTGCCGGGCATGAGTTGCATGAGCCCCAAAGCCCCTTTGTTTGACTTGGCATCACAATTAAAACCAGATTCTGCCTTGATGATCGCCTTGATGAGAAGGGGATCAACATCGTGCCGCCATCCACTCTGCTGAATGTGCTGATCAAATTCCGTACTGTTTTTTCCATTCCGGGCGGAATATCTTTGCCGGACGCCAGAGGACACATTTGACCAGGGATGGGTTGTGGGTTTACTTATCGTGACTCCTTCGCTTCGATATAATTGACTTTTGCTGGAGGTTGGAACATTGGTATAAATGCGCTTTCCTTGAGCATCGACGAAGGTATATATCTCAGCCCGGACTTGGGACTGTCCATACAGCAAAATTGCCACTGTTATCGTCAAGACGAGCTTTACGGCTGTTTTCATGGACACCTTTGTTTGATAAATTCTCAAACGATTGCAGGATGGAGGGAGTATATGAAGAACTGTCTCACTTCGTTCGTTTTTCCCAATCAGTCAAGAATTGTTCTACGCCAATGCTTGTCAGTGGATGTTGGGCCAACTGCTCAATGACCTTGAGGGGAATTGTGGCAATATCGGCACCAATCATGGCGGCATCCATGACATGCAAGGGGTTGCGGATGCTGGCAACAATGACCTCGCTCAGGTAATCATAATTGCGATACACGGTCATGATTTCATTGATGAGCTCCATCCCATGCTGACCAATATCATCGAGCCGACCCACAAAAGGACTGACGAATGTTGCCCCGGCCTTGGCTGCCAATAGGGCCTGGGCCGCTGAAAATACCAAGGTTACATTGGTCTTGATACCTATGGCGGTGAGGTGTTTGACCGCCTTCATTCCTTCCATGATCATCGGGATTTTAATGACAATCTTGTCGCTGAGGGCCGCCAGAACTTTGGCCTCTTTGACCATCGCTTCGGCCTCAAGGCTTACTACCTCGGCGCTGACCGGACCATCGACCACCGTGCATATTTCTTTGAGAATTTCCTCGAAAGGCTTATTCTCTCTGGCAATCAGTGAGGGGTTGGTGGTGACGCCATCAACCATACCCATGTCAACCCCTTTTTTAATTTCATCTATATTGGCAGTATCTATAAAAAATTTCATTATTTGTCTCCTTGTTCGTTGAGAAATCGATGGTAGCAGGTGTCGCTGCAGAAATAGTACAATTGATTGTTTTGTTGTAAAGGAATTGCCTGCCCTTGGGGAACAAGGGTGTGGCATAGAGGATCTTCAACCAAGACATCCGTCGCCTTCGATGAAGGAACTCTGTCTGTGTGTGTATCTGATTGCTTATCGGTTCTTTTTTGCTTGACCGTGCTGAGAAATAAACGATACACACTATACAATAGGCAGCATAGAAGCGCTAAACGAATGGGATTCATAGTCTACACCTCAACAGTTTCCTCTCCTTGTATCATTGTGAAAAAAGATCATGAGACATTATATCGTTGTTAAAGGGCATTTGTCTAACTTTTTCAGGTATCACTTGCCCTTTATTGTTGTAATTGTCGTGATGGTCTGTGGAAGTTCGTCTCCTTGATCAATGCGTTCAAGAAGCTGCTGTCGCATTTCTGTAGATGTCAGTCCTGTTACAGGGTCACGAAAGGTTGGGGCAATTTCGCTCAACGGGACGAGGACAAAGAGGCGACCACTCATACGGGGGTGGGGCAAATGCAATTCTAACTCGTGGGAGATGGTACCCCCAAAAGAGAGGAGATCCAGATCCAGTGAGCGGTCGTGATAGCCGGTAGTTTCGCCATTGCGGCTATGGTGGTTGACTCGCTGCCGTCCATGTTCGACCTCAATGTGTAATAAGAGATGTAAAAGTTCCAATGGATCGAGCTCCGTTTCCACCATGCCCACCGCATTGGTAAAAAAGGCATGGGGAGAAGTGGTATCCATGCCTACCGCCTCCGTCAGATATAAGGAAGATATCCGTATTGGCACCACCCATTTCTCGGTTGCCAGTCGTTTCCAGGCACTGAGGATGAGGTGTTGGCCATCGCCCAGATTGGAACCAAACCCGATAAAGGCAGTGGTCATTGCAGCGGCCAGAATGCCTTACAGATCATGCAGGCCCAGGACATCAAACATGGTGTAGAGACCAGGCTTCTGCCCGGCAACCCAGGCCGCGGCGGTGGTAGCACCTTTGGCAAAGTTATCGCGGCTGTGTGCTCGATGGGTAATCTCAATGCGTTCGCCGGGGCCGGCAAAATAGATAGTGTGTTCGCCTACAATATCGCCGCCACGAACCGTCTGCACTCCAATCTCCTTTTTGCTGCGCTCGCCGATCATGCCATACCGTTCATAGACCGCAACCTCGGCCAGATTGCGGTTCACGCCAGATGCGGCCATCTCGGCAAGTTTGAGGGCCGTGCCGCTGGGGGCATCCTTTTTTTTGTTATGATGAAGCTCAACGATTTCAATATCGTAATCGTCGCCAAGGATCGAGGCGGCCTTGGCGGCAAGCTTAAAGAGGACATTGACCCCAACGGCCATATTCGGGGACTGGACACAGGGGAAATGCCGGGTCAATTCAGTCAGTTCTGCCAGATTCTCCGGTGTCAGGCCTGTGGTGCCAATAACCATCGCTTTTTTCTCTTTGGCAGCCAGTCGGGCAAATTCCATGGTTGCCTTGTGAAAGGTAAAATCAATAATCACATCCCCCTGATCAATGATAGAGGCCAGTCCCTCGGCAATGGCGACGCCATTTTTGCCCCACCCCCCAAGCTCACCCGCATCCCGCCCAACAGCCGGATTGCCAGCGGCCTCAAAGGCAGCGGCATAGTGCAAACCAGGATGCTCACTGACCATATACCCAACCCGCTGCCCCATGCGACCGGATGCCCCGGCAACTATTACCTGAATCATTTTTTTCTTCCTTGTTTCTGAATGTGTGCGACAACTATGAGCCGTTACAAAATAACATTGCCTTCATTTTCATTTTGTTACGGATCCTTATGCCACCCAGCTCAATAAGTTGGTGAGGCCATTTTGTAACAGTGGCTTATATCAATCCGGCATCTTTCATGGCCGCCGTCAACTTGGCGAGGGCCGCATCATCAATGGCTGATAAGGGCAATCGCGGCAGTCCGTCTTTTATTTTACCCATCAGCTCCACTCCTTTTTTGGCGGGCACCGGATTGGGGGCGCAGAACATGGCGTTCATCAGCGGGAACAGGCGATAGTGGATTTTATTGGCTTTTTTCAGGTCGCCAGCCAAAGCGGCCTCCATCAGATCGGCCATTCCTTTGGGCTCGACATTGGAGGTCACGGAAATAACCCCCTTGCCGCCAATGAGAACGGTTGGCATAGAGGTAAAATCATCGCCGGAAAGGACGATAAATTTTGAAGGACAAAGGCGGATGATGTCACTGATCTGTTGCAGACTGCCGCAGGCCTCTTTAATGCCGATGATGTTTTTGACGGTGGCCAGACGGGCCACTGTTTCCGGCAGCATATTGATGGCCGTTCGTCCCGGTACATTGTATAAAAACATCGGGATCTTCACGGCCTCGGCGATGGCCTTGAAATGCTGATACAGGCCTTCCTGGCTGGGTTTATTATAATAGGGGGTGACGGATAAAACCGCATCGGCCCCACTGGCCTTGGCACTGGCCGTCAGTTCGATGGCTTCTTTGGTATTATTGGCACCGGTTCCTGCAATAACCGGCACTCGACCGGCAACCGTCTTAACGGTCAGTTCAATGACCCGTTTATGTTCATCAAAATCGAGGGTGGCCGATTCGCCGGTGGTGCCGCAGGGCACAATGCCGTGGGTGCCAGCGGCAATCTGAAATTCAATGAGATCAATCAGCCCTTGCTCATCCACTTTCCCATCTACGAACGGGGTGACAATGGCCACAATGGCACCGTAGTATTTTTTCATGTCGTTCTCCTTAAAATATTTGAAGCATTCCCAAAGGATATTTTTGCGACACAGAAGGGCGTGTGTTGTTGTTCAACACAAAGATTCTGCGGTTAATTTTCCGTTATACACAATGCGGGCCGGCCCTTGCAGGAAGACATCCTTCGCCTGGGGACCTGCCTGTAAATCAAAGGTTATGGTCAGGTATTCGCCGCCAGAGGTGATAATCTGCACAGGGGAGACGGCCAGTCCATTTATGGTCGCCACAAGTGCTGAAGCCACAGCGCCCGTGCCGCAGGCCATAGTCTCATCCTCTACCCCTCGCTCGTAAGTACGAACCTTGATGGTATCTTCACCGACCTTCTGCACGAAATTGACATTGGTACCCGCTGGTTGAAACAGGGGATGAAAGCGGATGGTTTTCCCCCATTCAACCACCGGAATGTGCTCGTCTGCGTCCATGAACAGCACCGCATGGGGCACTCCGGTATTGACAAAGGACAGGCTTCTTTCTCGGCCATCAAGGATAAGCTTCAGTTCTGTCCTGAAATCATGAGGGGAAGTCATCCGTAATTGGACGGTATCATCACTATGGACTTGTGCCTCAATGACACCGGCCAGAGTTTCAAAGGACATGCTGGCATCGGCAATACCGTGGGTATAGGCAAAACGAGCTGCACACCGCGCCCCGTTTCCGCACATCTCGGCTACCGAGCCATCGGCATTATAAAAACGCCACCGAAAATCAGCAATTGCTGTCTTGTCGGTGTTCTCGATGAAAATCAGACCATCGGCCCCCACCGAAAATGAGCGCCGACAGACTTTTTTCACAAATTCCGGCTGATATTCCATGGGAATGAGGGGCGCACGATGATCAATGATAATAAAATCATTGCCCGCCCCACTCATTTTGGTAAAGGAAATGGGAAAATCAATGTTCATGAGGGTAGCAGAATTATTCATGGAATCTGTTCACCCGTGACCAGATCGGGAAAGGTTTCCCTTTGGCGAATGATATGGAAATGCTCACCATCCACTAATACCTCGGCCACTCGCGGGCGGGAATTATAGTTGGAGGACATGCTGAAACCATAGGCCCCTGCACTCATAACCGCCAGCAGATCCCCCTGCTCGACCACTGGCAATTCCCGATCCTTGGCCAGAAAATCACCCGTCTCACAGATCGGCCCGACAATATCAACAACTTCATGGGCCGCACCGGTATTACGAACCGGAACAATGGCATGATAGGCCCCGTACAGACTGGGGCGGGTCAGGTCATTCATGGCTGCATCCACCACTACAAATTTCTTTGCTTTATCAATCCCTTGGTTGGTTTTCGTATATTGGACCTCTGTCACCAGAATTCCGGCATTGCCGACCAGAACACGACCAGGTTCAAGAATAAGTATGGCGTCAACCCCTTGTAATTCTTTGATGATTGCCTCGCCATATTCCTGAGGATGAGGTGGTTGCTCGGCATCATAGGTGATCCCCACGCCGCCGCCGAGATCAATATATTGAATAACAATCCCATTGTCGGCCAGTTTTTCCACAAAGATCTTGATCTTGTGCAGAGCCTCGATAAAGGGAGCAATCAGGGTCAACTGTGAACCGATATGACAGCTTACTCCTTTAACCGCAATATGCTCCATGCCTTCAGCCTGAAGGTAAAGGGCAAGGGCCTCGGCAATGGGAATGCCGAATTTGTTCTTAGCAAGACCCGTAGATATGTAGGCATGGGTTTGAGGATCTACATCTGGATTGATGCGAAAAGAGACCGGAGCCGTCACTCCCATGGAGGCTGCCACTCGCTGAAGGCGTTCAAGTTCCTGACCAGATTCGATATTGAAAAGTAGAATTTGAGACTCTATGGCATAGCGTAACTCGGCTTCGGTCTTGCCCACTCCCGAATAGATGATGCGCTGGGGATCAACGCCAGCCCGCAAAGTCCGGTACAATTCCCCGCCGGAGACAATATCAGCCCCGCCGCCAAGTCCGGCAAAGAGATTGAGGATGGCAATGTTGGAACAGCTCTTCACTGCAAAACAGGTCAGATGTTTGATGCTGGCAAAGGCCGCATCAAAGGCCTGGAAATGGCGGGTGAGGGTTGCCTTGGAATAGAGATAGAAAGGGGTTCCCACCTGCCGGGCAATATCAGTTACGGCCACCTGCTCACAAAAAAGTTCCCCGTTCCTGGATGTAAAATGATTCACAACAGCCTCAATAAAGTGTTAGTCATGGTTCTATGTTGTCAGATTAAAATGTGAGCTTCTTGTTCCCATGCGGCGCATGGGAACAAGAAGGAAAAGTTGGCGTGCTCTATGGTCTTATTCCAATTCGCTTTCAAGATGAGACTAACTAACTCCTTTCTGCCGTTACTTATAAGGGAAGGCACATTAGCGTTGTATCAACTTGAAAGCGAATTGGAATTAAGGAGTTGTTGGAAGCGTATACACAGCTTTTAACGGCATTGCTATTGTATTTGGATTTGGAAATCCTGTTACGGTCGGATCATTAGGTAAAAATTGAATGAGCTCTTTTGGCTCGGTTAATACAGTCATTTCACATGTTTCGGGGCTCCAAGGGAGCCAAGTGGATATAGTTGCACCAGTTGGTATCGATACAGGCGTAGCATTCAAAGGAATATAAACATGTGTAGTATTTCTGTAGGTTGCTACCCGTCCTGGTCCATAAAATGGTAATGCTTGATAATCTGTGCTTCCATACAGGCTGCCAGAGCAGTCTGCAGAATAGAAATAAGCACTGGTCATATTTACATATTGGTAGGAACATGTTTTGCTTGAGCTATCATAAGATATAGAAGTAAAGTATTTTTTGGCATTTATAACGGAGTGCCCGTCGAATGAATACCCAATAAATACATCATTATTGTCGTAAATCCTTATCCAAGAATCGCCAGATGGACTTGCCTTAGCTCCACTACCCAAGGGCACTACTACCACCTTGTCTTGTGCCGATGCCGATACAGCAAATAATACTACAGTGGCTATACAGAAACCCTTGAGAATCTTTTTCATTTTGAATCCTTTTTAAGTAAAAAAATTTAAGTAAAAAAACAGTCAAGCTTCTTTGATTATTCAACAGTATATCTATACATTCCTTACGGGCGCACCATAACTTCAGTCGAGGGTTTGCTTTCGTTGGCCGGTTTCATGCTGTCATAGGCCGTTACCGAATATACAAAGGCACTGCCAGCCGGAACTTTCACGACTTCAAAAATGTTATAAGCAGCCTCAACGACTCCAATCCGTTCTTTTTTCTTTTGATCCTGGGCTCGTCGATAGACGAAATAGCCTTGAAGATCATTGGCAGCAACCTTGTCCCAGAATATCTTGACCCCGTTCCCCGTGCTAATTACCGTTACTCCGGTCGGGGTCTCCGGGGCTGTCAGGTCCACCGGCACTGCGGTCACGACTTCACTGTTGTTACCACCGAGGGCCGTTTCATTAACTTGCAACACAGCTTGAACCCGATAAAAATACTTTTGCCCATTCTGCACGGTAGCATCGGTATATGCAGTCTCGGTGCCAGCCGCACCGATGGCATTAAAACTCTTGCCGTCAACACTGCATGATACCTGGTACTGCACCGGCATGTCAAGGGCTTGGCCATCCATGAGCTGTTTGGTCGGTTGCCATTGCAAGCGGACAGAGCGATCCCCACCCTCGGCTGCGACTCCCTCCGGTGCCTTGGCCGGCATGTGCCAGACAAAGGTGACGATATTGGAATCAGGGCTGGCCGCCCACCAACTGGTACGAGATCGCACCTTGAAGAAATACTTTTCGCCAGACCGCAAAAGGGCCGACTCGTAGTGTCCTTTTTGTCTTTCCTCAGCACTGACCATCCCGCCTGGAACGACGATGGGCTCACCAAAGGCAATGGGACAGGTGGGACAATAACTGCCTGGGGAAACCACGGCTCGATATACCTCAAAAGAGGCGATATTGGTAAGATCCGTTTCCTTCACAGTCTCAAGAGGATATGACCAAGTGAGTGTTACTCCCTTTTCGTCCACTGAATAGCGTAAATCCTCAATGGGCTTGGGTACAATGCTGTCCGGGGGAACCGGTAGGGTTTTATAACCGCAACCTCCTAAAAACAAGGTTCCGGTAAGTAACAGCATCCCCATTCGTTGGGCCTTCTCTGCTCCAAAAGCAATCTTCATGACTTTATCCCCATGTTGAGTTCAGCTAAATCAAGGGCCTCTTCCACTCGTTGTTGTGCTGTTCCGCCGGCAGAAATCCGGCTGTTGACAGAACCCTGTATGCTCAATACCTCAAAAACATCTTTATCAATCACCGAAGAGAATTGCCGCAATTCTTCAATGGTTAACTCAACAAGTTCGAGACCTTTTTCAATACAGAAAGCCACTGCTCGGCCCACGATACCGTGGGCTTCACGGAAGGGCACATTTTTTAATACCAGATAGTCGGCAAGATCAGTGGCAGTCAGGAAGCCGGTACGAGTCGCTTTTTCCATCCGCTCGGTGTTGAATTGCAGGTTTGCCAGCAACTCGGCAGTGATGGCAAGAGATGCCGAAACTGTATCCACCGCATCAAAAACCTGTTCTTTATCTTCCTGCAGATCACGATTATAGGTGAGCGGCAATCCTTTCATCAGGGTGCACAGGGCCATGAGACTGCCTACCACCCGTCCGGTCTTGCCACGGATAAGTTCGGGGATATCCGGATTCTTCTTTTGCGGCATGATGGATGAACCCGTACAGAAACGGTCGGCAATGGTGACAAAAGAAAATTCCTGGCTGCTCCACAGCACCAGCTCTTCGGAAAGCCGAGAGAGATGAATCTGAATCAGGGTGCAACAACTGACAAACTCGATGGCAAAATCACGATCGCCGGTGGTGTCCATCGAGTTGGCAGTAATAACTGGAAAGCCAAGGAGATCAGCGACATGTTGTCGATCAATGGGCAGGCCGGTGCCAGCCAAAGCTGCTACCCCCAAGGGCATGATATTGATGCGTTTGCGGCAATCGGCCAATCGCTCGCTATCACGGCCAAACATTTCATAATAGGCCAGCAGATGATGGGAGAGCAGCACGGGCTGGGCTCGTTGCAGATGGGTATAACCAGGCATTACCTGCCCTAAATAGCTGCGGGCCAGAACTACAAAGGCCTTCTGTACCGCTGTCAGTAAATGGGTGAGATGATCGCATTCATCACGCAGGTAGAGGCGCAGATCAAGGGCCACCTGATCGTTACGACTGCGGGCACTGTGCAACCTGGCTCCGGCGGCTCCGATTCGTTCTACCAGCGACTTTTCGATATTCATGTGAATATCTTCCAAATCCTGACGAAACGAGAATGAACCCGCTTCGATCTCAGATTCAATGGCAACAAGGCCAGTGACAATGGCCTCCAATTCATCGTCAGTGAGCAGGCCATTGGCGGCCAGCATGGTGGCATGGGCCCAACTGCCCGCAATGTCGTACTTATACAGGCGGGAATCGTAATGAATAGAGGCGGTAAAGGCCTCCACCGAAGCGGCTGTCGCTCCGGCAAACCGCCCGCCCCAAAGTTTATCTGACATGGAAAACTCTTTTTTATAGTATATTTGATTCTTTTGTAGGGGGCTACGAGCAGAGTCTCATGCCACGCATTTGGCACGAAAAGCCGCTTTTACTTCACTCAAAATAGCGATATTTCATAATTCATTAGAAAATGTATTAGGAAACATGCGCAACCTGCTCCGCAACCCACGCAGGAAGAGGCACATCTACAAACAGTAATTCTGGGTAGAGATAATCATCTCCTGATTCGTCAATAATACATACCTGATGGTGTTTTGCCGCCTCCGGGTCAGGTAAAATTTGATATAGTTTGCGTGGTTCTAATGACACTTCATACCCTATGTTGTTTACGCAGACAACGAAATGATAATTAGCCATGTTTTTCCTCCAGATATTGCTTTAGGGCCTCGGCAAGAATAAATCATCCCGTCTTGCTGGTCTTTTCAGTCATCTT
>DYDK01000046.1 GCA_020717935.1 Desulfocapsa sp. | reverse complement strand
TTGGGATTGCCTCACTGTTACATGGAGCAACTATGCGAAAATCGCTGTTTAATAGAACTAATAAAGATAAAGCGGCGCACCCCAGCCACAACAGCCTGACGAGCCAGATTCAAAGTTCCATCAACATTAATCGTGAGAAATTCAGTTAATGGATCAGCCACTGTGTCATTCATTACATGGACACGGGCAGCAAGATGAATAACGGTATCGCAGCCATGTAAACCATGTTGCCAATCAGTATTGTTATCCAGCGCACTGGTGACCAGGAAGTTGACAATACCAGTTTTTTCTCTGGTGAAGAGTGGCGTGTAGCTGCTACTACAGTCCGTCCAGTATTGACAAGCGCGGCACAAAGAGGACGACCGACAAAACCATTGGCTCCAGTAATGAAAATCACAATTAAACCTTTTGTTGTTGCAATGTTTTTTTCACTGCCAATTCAACGAACCAACCTTCAAGTCGGTTCATCAATAATTCTCGACTAAATTCTTTTTTTGCGAAGGTACGGCCATTATTCCCAAGCTCCAACCGTTTTTCTTTTGACATGGCAGCAAATTGGAGAACAGATCGAGCTAAACCAGTTGAATCTCCGGCCGGGCACACCAAACCAGCCTTTGCATCTCGAATAACATTTGCCCCTTCGCCATCAAGCATACCTAACAATGGTTTACCTGACAATAAGTACGACTGTACTTTTCCAGGGATTGTCAGAGAAAAAACGGGATCTCGTTTGAGCGAAACCAACAAAACATCAGCATGAGCATAAAACGAAGGCATTCGTTCAACAGGAAAACGACCAAGCAACAAAAAACACTGCTGCAAATCACGACGAACTATTTCAGTATGCAACCAGCCCGACATACGCCCATCACCTACAACAAGCCAACGAATAGAAGAATTGTTTTTTAAGCTTTCTGCAGCATCGAGTACCGCCGAGAAGTCTTGCGCCTCTCCGATATTACCAGCGAATAAAATATTAAAAGCTCCTTTAAGAAGGGGAATTTCAGGCGCAGTTTCTTTGAAACCGTCTTGGCTAAACACATCTTCAGCCCAACTGGGGAAGTAGCGAATTTTTTTCGAGTCAACACAATATTTAGCAATATTTTCAAGAAAACCTTTTGATTGACCCAATACCAATGAGCAGCGATTATAAATAAATTCTACTATGCTGCCAATTGCTGCCAATAGCATAGGAGACCGCACCATACCTACTGCAGCCAATGTATCAGGCCATAGGTCAAGTGCCCAGAAAACCACGGGAGAATGTTTTAATCGTCCAAGCAAGACAGCAGGAATACCAACCGTCACTGGCGATGGTTCAAAAACAAAAATAATGTCATAAAATTGCCCAAGCAACCGCCAAGGGCCAACGATGCATGCACTTACCAGAAAACTCAGATAATTGAGTAACAAGCGCAAAGCTCCAGCTCCACGGGGAAGCAATGGAACCCTGACAACCTTTGCACCTTCATAAGAGCTAAATGCATGAGGATTTGTTTTAAAATCGGCAAATATTTTACCCTCTGGATAGTTTGGGATACCAGTTAACACCGTCACGCTATGACCTCGTTTCACCAGTTCCTGACACAAATCATTCACACGGAAATTTTCAGGCCAAAAATACTGACTAACAATGAGAATCTTCATGTGTCTATCCATCAAGGTTGTCGAGTTTTCCAACAATTGTTCAATATTTTCTCCTCAATATTTTCTCCAGACCGTGCGATTCACGAAGTCCGTATAGCTGTGAATAATCCGTACCACCTTATCCGACACATTGGGCATACTGTAATCATCCACCTGGCGTAGCAGGCGGCTGTCACCGCGAGGCTGATCTTCCAGAATAGCCAAGCCCTGCATCACTCGATTGGTCTCCAGCCCGACCATCATTACCGCCGCTTCTTCCATCCCTTCCGGGCGTTCGTGAGCTTCCCGGATATTGAGAGCGGGGAAATTGAGGATAGAAGATTCTTCATTGATGGTACCGCTGTCTGACAACACTGCTTTAGCGGATATTTGCAATTTATTATAATCCTTAAATCCCAATGGCTTGAGCAATTGAACAAGGGGATGGAACTTGATCCCCAAGGCATCAATTCGTTTCTGCGTCCGCGGGTGAGTGGAGACGATCACAGGAATTCCATATCGTTCTGCTATGGTATTGAGCATTGTTACCAACTTGCCAAAATTCTGATCCGAGTCAATGTTCTCTTCACGGTGACAACTAACCACGAAAAACTCACTTGCCACCACATTTAACCGATCCAGCACGACCGAGTCCTCAATGCCATCACGATAGTAAGTCAACACCTCGCACATCGGACTTCCAGTTTTAATCACCCGATCCGGCGGTAATCCTTCCCGCAAGAGGTACTCTCGGGCGATTGAGCTGTAGGTCAGGTTGATATCTGCCGTATGATCAACAATTTTCCGGTTCGTCTCTTCCGGCACTCGTTGATCGAAACATCTGTTTCCCGCTTCCATGTGAAAAATGGGGATTTTTCGCCGTTTTGCTGGAATTGCCGCCAAACAACTATTAGTATCCCCCAGAATTAGCACCGCCTCCGGTTGCTCCAAGGCCAGCACCGTATCCACCGCTATAATGATCTTGCCAATAGTTTCAGCGGCATTGGCACCGGCGGCATTGAGAAAATGATCTGGTTTTCGTATCTCCAGATCCTTGAAAAAAATCTCGTTGAGTTCATAGTCATAATTCTGACCGGTATGCACCAGAATATGATCAGTATGCTCATCAAGTCTAGCCAGCACTCGTGATAAACGGATGATTTCCGGCCGTGTTCCGACCACAGTAAGAACTTTAAGTTTTTTCACTCTCTCTTCCCGTAATTTTTTATTTGTCTAAACAGTATCTGAACGAACACCCCAAGAGTTATACTATAGAAACCCCATCCCCAAAAGCAGAAACAACGATGGTGAAAGAGATTGACGGTCTTCCAGACTGAGGGAGGGGACAGAATTTTTTTCGCGGCTTTTGGCGAAAATTATTCTGTCCCCGGCTTTCAGGCAACACGACAACCTTGCTTCCTGTCATTCCGAGCGGAGTGAAAAATCTTGACAGGTGGTGGATATTCGCAACGCCCTTGAAGATTTCTCCCGTCGAAGTCTGCGCTTATCTGGTCAAACTGACAAAGGGTAAAAATAACGATGGCTCAAAATAACGAAATTGGGGACTCGTCAATGTCGCTTATATAAAATAGGATAACAGCAGATGGTAGCGTTTATTATTCATGGTATCGCCATTCATCCTCTATTTTCTGCATATATAAAGCGACTTCCTGCGTCTCTGGCACTGGTGCCCACGGGGCAAAATCATTGACATCCAGCGGGACGAAAGGGCCGGGCTTGACTTCCAAGAACACTGAACCTTTTTCCAATGAAATTGCGGTATGCCATACCCCGACCGGGACATCTACCGCCCGCACCTGACTATCTCCACCCAGAACGAATGCTTGTTCGATCTCTCCGATATCCGAGAAAAAAATAAGAACTACTTTACCGGTTATGGGTACAAACAATTCCGGTTTCGGCACAAGAAAATGCCGATGCGGTCGAATATATGACCCCGGCTCCACGGCATTGATAACCCGTTGACATGGCTCATCCAAACTGTCATGCAGATTGTAATTTATCCGCAATCGGGGATTCAAAGCGGCTTGTTGCGAAAGTTCACGCAACAGATTTTCATTGACCACCTTTGCTGTCATCACATTCATTTTACCACCGGCAAAAAAAAGGTATCAGGCATTGCCTGATCAAATATCTGGTTTGCCCAGAAGAGACAGGTCATCTCATTTTCACCCACATTTTCAATATTATGGGTGTATCCTGGCGGGATATCCACCACCACAATCTTTTCGCCGGAAACACAATACTCAATGACTTCATCGCTCAGAATATGCCTGAACCGGATGACCGCACTTCCCTGAATAACACAGAATTTCTCGATTTTGCTGTCATGGTAGTGATTGCCACGGGTAATACCCCTTAAAGTTTTGGAAACAAAAATCTGGCCGAAATGCTCGGACTTGATCAACTCAAACAGCCACCCCCTTTCGTCAGTAAACACCTTTACAGGAAAAGAAAAATCATCTTCCGGTAAAAAAGAAAGATAGGTGGCATGCAGACACCGCATAAAATAATCAGCCAGATCAGGAACCCTAAGAGTTGTTCGCAAATCCCGCAGACTGTAAATTTTGGCGGCAAGATCAGCAAGGGTAACTTTGAATATGGTGTTGATATGATATGAACATGCGCTTCCCGTTTTCTCTGTTTCAAAAAAGGAAGAATCTAACAAGTGACTCATAAAATGACGGATAACATCGTCAATATAAACCAGTTCAAGCTCATGGGCAGGATCGGAGACCTTGATCGCAAGCCCACGGGCGATATTGTGGCAGAAGGTTGCAACAACAGTATTGTAATCAGGCCGCGACCATTTTCCAAACACACCAGGCAAACGATAGATATAAATCGGGGCTCCGGTTTGTTTGTGATATTCAGCCAAAACAATCTCAGCCGCCTTCTTGCTCTTACCATAAGGGTTATCCCGCTCCGCCTGACTGGAAGAGGTGAGCAGGATTGGCACAGTTCTTTTCAACCGCTGTAAGGTCTCGACAATCTGTATCGTTAAATGGGTATTTCCAATTTCAAATTCCCGTGGATCTTGCGGCCTGTTCACCCCAGCGAAGTGATAAATAAAATCTGCTTCGGCAAGAAGGGAATCAAGTAGGTTTGGCTCATCATCACGATCAAATGTTCGTATAATGATCTCTTGGTTCCTACCCAGTGCCGCCCGCAGGTTTTTCCCAATAAATCCCCGTGAACCGGTAATTAAAACTGTTTTCACTCTCTTCTCCCCAATTCTTGTTGAATGAAAGGAAGCTTCAACAAAACTTCTTTCACCTCATCCGTGTTCAATCTTTTCGTATTATGAGAATGATAGTCTTCGTACAGTACGCCATGCGTCGTCACGACAAGCGGTTGTGCCACTTTTCTGGATTCTGAGATGTGTGAAAAATACTATAGACCGTAATTTTCTCGGCAGAGCACTCAAAGAAAACAGCATACGGAAACCGCCTCACTAATGCACGACGATACTCCTCGTGGATCTGTGGGTGGATTTCTGGCATACGACAAATTGCCTGAATACAAGCATCCACACAACCAAGAAACTCCTCCCCTAAACCAAATCGCCGATTTTCGTACCAACGATACGCATCATCAACATCGTTTTGTGCTTCTGGTGCAATGACTAATTCAGCGGTCATAACTGCTTCGAGCCTTGAGCATTACCTCAGGCCACGAAAGTCCAGAAGCTGGGTCATTCTTCAAGTTCGCCTTCCGACAAGCCAGCTCTTTCTTTTGCCACTCATATACTGGAACTTCTGACGGAGTTGCTGCCAGATCGTCCCAGAGATCTTCTACCAGTTGTAGCTTCTCTGGTGGACTCAGTTCAAATACAGAAACGACATTTGCATTCATAGTTAGCTCTTCTCTTTATGCTGATTAATATAAAAACAGCAGGGATATTGGGGGAGAAGAAAAACCCTTCCACTGCGATTTTAATCTCCAGAAGTTTTTATTCTGAACCAAATTGTCGGTGACAACTCCCCGTGAACCGGTAATTAAAACTGTTTTCACTCTCTTATCCCCAATTCTTGTTGAATGAAAGGAAGCTTCAACAAAACTTCTTTCACCTCATCCGTGTTCAATCTTTTCGTATTATGCGAATGATAGTCTTCGGCCTGAGATACTTGTTGTTCCCCTTCTGTAAAATACTTTCCATAATTCAAATCCCGCTCATCACAGGGAATTCGATAATAACCGCCAAGGTCTTCGGCCCGAACCATTTCTTCACGGGTCAGCAAGGTTTCATACAGCTTTTCCGCGTGCCTGGTGCCGATAATTTTTATCTCATTATCAGCCTTGAAAAGTTCCTTGAGCGCCAGCGTCAGGTCCATGACCGTAGAAGCAGGGGCCTTCTGGACAAAGAGGTCACCCTGTTTGGCATTTTGAAAGGCATACACAACCAGATCAATTGAGTCCTCCAGCGACATCAGGAATCGGGTCATATTCGGGTCGGTAACAGTCAAGGGTTTGCCTTCCTTAATCTGCTTGACAAACAAGGGAATCACGGAGCCCCGTGAGGCCATGACATTGCCATAGCGAGTACCGCAAAGGACAGTTTTGTTCACATCTGTAGTGCGAGCCTTGGCAACCATCAGCTTTTCCATCATTGCCTTGGATATTCCCATGGCGTTGATCGGATAGACTGCTTTATCGGTGCTCAACACAATCACCTTCTGTACACCATTGGCAACCGCTGCATTCAAAACATTACTGGCGCCAATCTCATTGGTTCTGACTGCCTCCATGGGATAAAATTCGCATGAGGGCACCTGCTTGAGGGCCGCCGCATGAAAGACAAAATCAACACCAGAAAGAGCGAAATTGATGCTGTCATAATCTCGTACATCACCGATGTAGAATTTTACCTTGTCATTTTTCAGTTCAATCCGCATGTCCTCCTGCTTCTTTTCATCACGGGAAAAGATACGAATTTCTTTTATATCGGTATCGAGAAATCGGCGCAAAACGGCGTTGCCGAAGGAACCGGTGCCACCGGTGATAAGAAGGGTTTTATCTTTAAACATGAATCAGCATGCTCCAGGAGAATTAATAAAAAATATCACAATATCAACATCATATGGAAACTCAATCACCGCCATAGAAATTTGAAGACTTGAAGGCTATCCGGCAAGCAACTTATCTTTTTCCGCCCTACTTGGATAATTAATAAGAACAGCTTTATATTTTCCCTTAAATACAAATAAACTACCAGCAGAAGCTCCAGACACTCCACATTTTTTAATGACTTCATCCACATCAAGAAGTGAACCGGCGCCGCCAAGGGCCGTAACAGGGACATTGACAGCATTTTTGACTTGTTGCACCAACGAGAGATCATAACCTTTCATAATACCATCGTTATCAATGGAATTTATGACGACTTCACCGACACCACATTTTTCCATCTGGCGGGCAAATTCTACGGGATTTTTTCCAGTCTTATTCTGTCCATTATGAGTTCGCACTTCGTATTTCCCGCCAAACAAACTTTTTTTTACATCAATCACCACAATAACACTCTGATTCCCAACATATTCAGCCGCTTCGGTAATAATATGGGGTTGAGTACAAGCCACAGAACTGATTGCAACCTTTTCAACACCCAAACTGATAATTCTTTTTATTTGTTCTGCTGTTCGCACACCACCACCATAACAAAGCGGCATCCGGCATTCTGCGGCAAGATGTGAAATCAGTCTGTAATCCGGCTCCACATTATTAACAGTCGCATCAATATCCAGAACTATCAGTTCATCCGTCTCTTTCTCATTAAATATCTTGACAGCATTGATGGGATCGCCAACATACTTTGCCTGCTTAAAGCCAACGGTCTTTACAAGTCCACCTTTGTGAATAAGCAGACAGGGAATAATTCGGGGTCGCAACATCTTAAAATAAATACCTTTTTTATATTTCAGCAAAATTACTTAACAATTGAGAGCCATAGTGGTGACTTTTTTCTGGATGGAATTGCACGCCATGAATATTTGCCGCATGAACGGCACAGGCAAAATTGATCCCATAATCAGCGACAGCAGAGACATTTTCTTGATGATCGCATTCAAAAAAATATGAGTGTAAAAAATAAAATCGGGCATCAGCCTCCAACCCTTTGAATAAGCCACAATTACCAAGAACCTTCACATCATTCCATCCCATGTGCGGTAATGGCAAGTTGGCAGATCGAGGTTCTGACTTGAAGGCACGAACTCGCCCGGAAATCCACCCCAAACCAGGCAAGCTCCCCTCATCACTGGATCGGGCAAGCATCTGCATCCCGACACATATTCCCAGCACTGGCACCTTCTTCGAAAGCACCATCTCATCCAAGTCCTGTCTCATCCCTGACATGTGTAATAAAGTCATTGCATGATCAAAGGCGCCAACTCCCGGTAAAATCAACCTGCTCGCTTTACTGAGTTCAGCGCTATTGCCTGCAACGGCAACAGGGATATTCACCCTCTTGAACATATTGACAAATGCTTGAATGTTCCCCAGCCCATAATCTATTATGCTAATCATCAAAACAACCTTCTTTCTAAACCTAATCGCTGCATAATATTCGCACAGATGCCAATGAAAAAATACTTATTTTTATAGTCCTTAAAGGTTTTGTTTTCACCTGCAAATATTTGTTGGAGTTCTGTAACGGTCAGTCCCAGCTTATTCGCCACAAACTCAAACTCTCGCTCAAGAAAATGGCTATCCATTTCAGGCTTGGAGATTCTTTGCAAAGCATCATCTCTGGTCATCTGTCCAGTCATGATCAAACTGGAAAAATGCGCCCTCCGTTTTTCATAACCAAATTTTCGTGGCATCCAATAATCTTCATAAAAACGGGTAAAACCCAGCGATGTCCGGATAGTAATTCCAGTTTCAAATCAAATCGGCACTAAGGGCAGTAGTGCAGGTCTCCGTCAAAGTCATAGTCTATCAATCAGGCAGGGTGTAAGCAGATATCACTGACTTTTTGTTCAGCGATTGTGTTTTTATTAATCTTTCGTACAAGTCTATATATTCAGAAAACTGATTATTTTTATTAAAGTTTTTCAGAGCCCTTTCACGACAAGCCGAAGAATAAAATTTTTTTCCTTGTTTTTTTACGGTGTTAATAGCTTCTAAGAGACTATCAATATCGTTCTTTTCCACGACAAGTCCTGTAGTCGAATCAACTACCTCTGGGCATGCCGTTGTATTATAAACAATAGCCGGTGTGCCACAGGATAAAGCCTCTGCGGTGGTAAGCCCAAAAGTTTCTTCCACAGAAAGATTGAGGAATACATCGGCGATTACAAAGAGATTTTGTAATTCTTCCTGATTATCTATTCGCTTGATTCCAATAACATTTGATGGTAATTTCTTAATTTGAGTAACGCTTAGACCGACAAGAACTATTAAGTCATTATCATCAAGTTTTTTGCTTAACTTTATAAAGTCAATCAGCCCTTTGCGCTTTCCCCATGGGCTCGCAACGCCGAGGATCATAAAGCAATCTTTCCTCTTAAAATCTTTACGAAAATTACTGTTTTTCGCGATAGGGGTAAAAAGATCAACATCAATACCGTTATATATTATCTGGCTTGGCATACCTGCCATAAATGAATTATGAACGATATTATTCAACCATTTTGAGACAGAAACTACCGTCATATTTGAAACTGATGTAAACAACTTCTTTTTAAGAAGAAAATTTTGCTTCGATCTATCAACGAAAAAACTTGCAGGATATTCATTTTTTTGAGGACAATGACTGCATTCGGTTCTCCACTTCTTACAACCCACAAAATCAAAATTTGTGCAATGTCCAGTTATTGACCAACAGTCATGCAATGTCCAGACAACTGGTATTGATTCTTTTGATAAGAATTCGAATAGAATCTCAATATTGATATAATATCCATGAAGATGATGTAGGTGTATAATATCAGGTTTTATTTTTTTAATTTGATTGACTATCGTCCTTGTGGCGCGCGTAGAGCCAAGACAATGCCTGTCAAACAGACGGGTTATCAGACCATGTGTCAACACATCCAAATTTGTGCCAATACGAATCAATTGGGACTTGCTTGGTCTCGATAATCGGCCATACGCAATATAACTTTTCCACCCTCTTTGTATTGCAAGGGTTCCCAATGCTTCAGCGATAGTACCAGTTGAACCAATATTAACTGCATCACAGATTTGAAAAATTACTGGCATATTATACCTAACGAAAGATTTTCTTGTTTTTTATGACTGCCTTTTGGGAGTAAGGTACTGATATGGCTGTTCTTGTCAATAGGAAAAAACTATCCTATTACCCTTGCTTTAAAGGTTTCGCTGTTTTGTATGCATTCCAGATCAATGTCATTAACTTAACGCATCAAAAACGAATCAACTTATTGTAATTACAGAATGTTCATGTTATATACAACCATGCGGTTTACTTGTAACACATCTATTTCTCAAAGGAGGACAGCATGGCTAAATTTCTTGAAAAAAATTGTCAAACTGGCATGGAACCTGCTTTCCAAAACCTGTGCCAATCTACTTGACTTTCTTAAAAACTTTATTTCTTCCCAGGAATTTCTCGAACAAAGCCGACAAAAAGAGA
>DYDK01000243.1 GCA_020717935.1 Desulfocapsa sp. | reverse complement strand
AGAAAGTCAAGTAGATTGGCACAGGTTTTGGAAAGCAGGTTCCATGCCAGTTTGACAATTTTTTTCAAGAAATTTAGCCATGCTGTCCTCCTTTGAGAAATAGATGTGTTAGGGCCTCGGCAAGAATAAATTGTTCCGTATTGCGCAGGATTTTCAGTCATATTCGAGGAGCGGAAAGAGGCGCATAGCAGGGCTATGTAACTCTTTTCGCGACGAAGAAGATGACTGAAAAGACCAGCAAAACGGGATGATTTATTCTTGCCGAGGCCCTTACAAGTAAACCGCATAGTTGTATATAACATGAACATTCTGTAATTACAATAAGTTGATTCGTTTTTGATGTGTTAAGTTAATGACATTGACTTACAGATTATTTTCTTTTACAAGAAAATAATCTGTAAGTCACTTATCTCATTCATCGGGGTTAAATTTCCCAGTCGCTTAACGCTCACATAAAAGGTCATCATTCACCATGAAAATCATCGCCATCTATTCAAGCAAGGGAGGCGTGGGCAAGACCGCCACCGCCGTCAATCTGGCCTATGACTGTGCCCGCAGTGGCAAAAGCACCCTGCTCTGCGACATGGACCCTCAAGGGGCGGCTGGTTATTATTATCGCATTCGCCCCAAGGACAGCTTCCATCGCAAACAGTTTCTCAAAGGTGATTTAGCCCCTTTTATCCGGGGAACGGATTTTGCAAATCTTGACCTGCTGCCCACCCATTTTTCCTTTCGAAATCTCGATATTGCCCTTGAAGACCGTGGCGGATCGGCCAAAGAGCTGAAAAAAGTCTTTGCCGGCATCAAAGACGACTATGAGGTCTTAATTCTTGACTGTCCGCCCAACATGACCCTGTTGTCAGAAAATATTATCATAGCCGCCGATATGGTGGTGACGCCGGTTATTCCCACGACCCTTTCCATCCTCGCATTTGCGCAACTGGTCAAATTAACTGACAAACTTGAGGTTAATAGAAAGAAGCTGGCCGCATTTTTTTCCCTGGTTGATCGGCGAAAAAATATGCACTCCGAAACCATCAGCAAATTTGGCAAGAAAAAAATATTTCTGACAACTGAAATTCCCAGCCTTGCCGATGTGGAAAAGATGGGTATACACCGCCAACCAGTGGCAGTTTCAGCGCCCACTTCCCCTGCCGCCCTTGCCTACAATCAGTTGTGGTTAGAGATATGGAGAAGGAGCATGCAACTATGAAAACTTTGTATATTGTTCGTCATGCCAAATCCTTTTGGGGGGATCCTTCATGTACCGATATGGAGCGGCCTTTGAACAAAAGGGGCTGGCGGAATGCCCCCATGATGGGACAACGACTGGCGGACAGGGGGGTGCATGCCGATGCCATCTGGAGCAGTCCAGCCTTACGGGCAAAGGAAACAGCCCGTTTTTTGGCTTCGTCCTTACGATTTTCTCTTGCTGAAATCAAAGTGAATGAATGTCTCTATTTTTCTTTGTTGGACGATCTGCTCATGGAAATTCGGTCATGCCCCAATACAGTTACCAGCCTTATGATCGTAGGCCATAATCCAACGATGACCGATATGGTAAACGCACTGACAGCCAGGGATAGCGGCGATAATATTGAGTCAATTCCTACCTGTGGCATTGTCGCCCTTGATTTTGCTGTTGCTTCATGGAAAAAATTACGAAAAGATGCTGGTCGGAGAGTGTTTTTTGATTATCCCAAAAACAGATAAGGGACTCGAATAATACTGATGTACCTGAATTGCACCCTGATTTGGGTTATATTTGGCTATGTCGATTGAACAGGTAAGCGAGCACAGCGAGACTCCGAAACCGCAGGCATAAT
>DYDK01000045.1 GCA_020717935.1 Desulfocapsa sp. | reverse complement strand
TAACAAATGTCCAAAAAAAATGACGCTTTTGGCATGTTGTTTACGAGGTCTGAACATGAATTTTTTTGGTAACATCGCACCATCACTGGAATGTGCGTGAAGCGTTGGCGAAATAAAAGGGGTCAGATCCTAATATTCGGGCAAATAGGGTCAGAGTGAAATTAAATATGAGAAAATCGGTATCAGGAAAAAGGGGGCAGATATATTTTTGACATTTTAGGGTAAATCAGTCATTTGCTGTCTACGCCACTCAAGGAAAAAACTGGAGAGTGATGCAATCTCAACCGAACCAGAGATGACAGATCAGAACCGAGCTGACTATGCCGGCTGCGTCGGCGCAGAGGGCAGCGGGCAGGGCGTGACGGGTGCGAAAGACCCCGGCGGCGCCGAAATAGACGGCCAGGACATAAAAGGTGGTTTCGGTGGAACCCTGAATAACCGAAACTAGATCGGCCAGGGAGCTGTTGGGCGCTTTGGCGATGATCTCACTCATCAGGCCAAAGGCGCCGCTGCCGGAAAGGGGGCGCAGAAGGCCCATAGCCAGGGCCTCGGGCGGCATTCCCACTGCAGAGGTTATCGGCGCGAGCAGGGTGGTCAGGAGATCCATGGCGCCGCTGGCCCTGAACATGCCGATGGCGATAAAGATGGCGACCATGAAAGGAATAATGCGAATGGTGGTGGTGAAACCTTCCTTGGCCCCTTCGGTCAAGGCCTCATACACCTTCACCCCGCGCAGATAGCCAAAGATCAGCAAAGTTGAGATCAGTATGGGGATCAGCCAGGTTGAGAGGCTGTTGAGGATTGCTGCGGAGAAGGTAAAAGGGTGGGTAGCCTGACTGATCTGATAAGCCATGCCGCCCGCAAAGGCAACGATCACCAGCCCGATGAAGAGACGGCCAGCCAGCCCCGGTGGGGAAAGGTCGGCCTCAGGGCTTGTTTCTATGGCGGGTTGAGATGGCTCAACCCTGGCTGGTTCTGCTTGTGTTGGCCCTGTCGCTGGTGATTCCTTTGTGGCCAGCAGTTTGGCCATGCTTATCGCCACCAGGGTGGAGCAGCAGGTGGCAATAAGCGTGGGGATGAAAATGGAAGCCGGGCTGGCCGAACCTGCCGCCGCCCGCACCGTGATGACCCCCAAGGGCAGGATGGTAACACTGGAGGTGTTGATGGCCAGAAACAGGCACATGGCATTGCTGGCCGTGCCTTTTTCAGGAGCCAGCTTGGACAGTTCCTGCATGGCCTTGATTCCCATGGGGGTGGCGGCATTACCCAGTCCCAGGGCATTGGCGGCCATATTCATAATCATGGCGCTCATGGCCGGATGATCAGGCGGGACATCGGGAAAAAGCCGCACCATCAGGGGCCGTACCCAGCGGGCAATGATCCGCATCAGCCCGCCTGCCTCCGCCACCTGCATGATGCCCAACCATAGAGCCATGGCGCCGATCAGGCCGATGGCCAGTGTCACCGCGTCTTTGGCGGAATCAAAGGAGGCCTTGGTCAGCGCTTCCATCTTGCCGGTATAAGCAGCGGTGACGGTGGTCAGCAGAATCATGGCCAGCCAGATGATGTTGATTGCCGAAGGTTTTTGTTTTTGTTTCATGGGAGATTCATTTCGTAGGATTGTGCTCCCTGTTACTCCACTTTTCTGACCAGTTCCCGGCACTCTTCCTGCAACTGGCTCATCAGGCCATGATCGGCAAATGAGTAACTGCCATCGCCGATAATGAGGTGATCAAGAAGCTGGATCTGCATCAGGGAGCAGAGCAGGCAAAGGGTGCGGGTAAGGTGGCGATCCTGGGGGGAGGGGTCAAGGCTGCCGGAGGGATGATTATGGGCAACGATGAGGGCAGCGGCGTTTCGTTCCAGGGCCCGGGCAATCAATTCGCGGGGATAGACGGTGTTGACGTTGATGGTGCCCTCGGCCACCACCTCGGAGTCGATAATGGCGTGCGAGGAGTCGAGGAAAATAACGGTGAAGACCTCTTTTTTCAGACTGCGCAGGGAGTGAATCAGGTAGTCCCTGACATCGACGGAGGAGTGCAGGTAGCGTTTGCCGCGCAGTCGTTCTTTGAGATAACGGCGAGCGACCTCCTGGACAAAATGGATGGCAAAGCTGTTTTTGGGACCGATGCCCGCAATCTGCTGAAGGGCGGAGACCGACGCTTCAAAAACGGCAGCAAAGGAGCCAAATTCTGCCAGGGCCTGTCGGGCCGCTTCTTTGCAGTCACTGCGCGGGGTGCCAAAGGAGAGAAGCAACTCCAAGACTTCGGTATCGCTAAAGCCCGCCAGTCCCCGCTCCAGAAAACGATCCCGCAAACGCTGGCGATGCCCCTCGCCCTTTTTCTGCCACTCTTCCTTATCCACCCGTTTGACTCCGACACATCACACTTTTGCCAGTTCTTGAGAAAACAATTTATTGGCTATGGCCGGATTTGCCTGGCCCTTGGTTTTCTGCATGAGTTGGCCGACGAAATAGCTCATAAGTTTGGTCTTGCCTCCTTTAAAATCAGCCGCTTGCGATGGATTTGCGGCCACGATCTGCCGCACCAGTTCAGCCAGTTCATCTTCATTGGAGACCTGGCCCAGATTCTGCTCTTCCACCACCGTGGCCGGAGCCTTGCCACTGACCATCATCTCCAGAAAAACGGTCTTGGCCATCTTGCCGCTCAGTGTCCCCTGCTCCACCATGTTTACCAGTGTGCCCAGATGTTCGGCGGTCACCTTGCAGGCGGCGAGATCTTCATCTTTCAGGGCACGGATCAGTTCGGTCATGATCCAGTTGGAGACCTTCTTGGGATGGGGGCACGATGCGACCGCCCTCTCAAAATAATCGGCAAGCTCACGGGAGCCGGTGAGCAACGAAGCGTCATGCTCAGGCAGGCCATACACCTGTTCAAAGCGCTTTTTGCGGACCTCTGGCAGCTCGGGCAGGGTGGCACGGATCGCCTCAATCCAGGCATCATTAATCTGGATGGGAACGAGATCGGGGCAGGGAAAATAGCGGTAATCGTGGGCTTCTTCTTTGCCGCGCATGGATTCCGTGCAGTTGCGGTCGGGATCCCAGAGTAGGGTTTCCTGAATAATCGTGCCCCCGTCCATGAGAATATCCCGCTGTCGTCGCACCTCGTATTCGAGGGCGCTCTGCACATTTCTAAATGAATTCATATTCTTGAGTTCAGTGCGGGTACCTAATTTTTCCTGGCCCACTGGTCGCAGAGAGATATTGGCATCACAGCGAAAGCTCCCTTCCTGCATGTTACCGTCACAAATATCGAGATAGCGGAGAATGGCGTGAATCTTGCGGAGATAGGCGGCAGCTTCTTCCGGCGAACGAAGGTCGGGTTCGGAGACAATCTCCAGCAGCGGCGTGCCGGTACGGTTCAGATCAACGAAAGAGACGGGATCGCGGTCATCGTGGATGAGCTTGCCGGCATCCTCTTCCATGTGCATACGGGTAATACCGATGGTGCGTTTATGGCCATCCACCTCGATTTCCACCTGCCCATGCTCAACAATCGGGAGGTCAAACTGCGAGGCCTGGTAGCCTTTGGGCAGATCGGGATAAAAATAATTCTTGCGGGCAAACTGATTGAAATGATTGATAGTCGAGTCGGTTGCCAGCCCCATCTTGATGGCAAATTCCACCACTTTTTTATTCAAGACCGGCAAGGTTCCAGGCAGGCCAAGGCATACCGGACAGGTCTGGGTATTGGGCGGCGCTCCAAATTGAGTGGAACAGCCGCAAAAAATTTTGGAATTCGTTTTTAACTGGGCGTGGATCTCCAGCCCGATAACTGTTTCAAATTTCATTTTTTCTCTTAATATGTCATTTCGTTATCATGTTTTCTGCATGAAGCCATAACAAACACAAAGGGGCTATACTCTGTCATCTGTCATCTGTCCTCTGACATGCACCCACTGGCGCACCTTCACCAGTTCGTCTTTCCAGCCCGGACTGACCCGAATCTCAAGAAACATGCGAAACAGGGTCTGCACCATGCGAATCAGTTCTTCAAAGAGGAAGATGCGCTCCAGAATCAGGCCTTCCTGTTCTTCCGGGCCGCTGCCGCCCTCTTGGGAGGCGGCGGTCTTGGGCAGTTTGATGTTGCGAAACTCCATGAGAGCTGCGGCCAGGGTGAAGTTCCACTCGTAATCATTATGGCCCAGTTGGATACGGGCCTGTTCCAGCTTTTTGCCCATCACCAGACCGGTGCGGGCCTCCTTGAGTTCGCTTTGCAGGCCGCTGCAGATGCACTTCTCGCTGGACTCCCCTTCGCCATATTCAAGGAGCACATGCTTTTCAAAGACAACGGTGATGTCGCCGGAAAAGCTGTTCATGCTGCCGGCTCCATCCAGGGCAATACTGCCGCCCCGCTCCTCACTCTTCCACCACAGCCAGGTCAAAAATTCCTGGCCGACAAACCTTTTTTCTGCAATAAGATCAACTAAATCCATATGATATTCTCTTTAATCGCCACTGGTGGCAAGGCTAAGATGGGGGGCATAATTCAGACAAAGATGTCCGGGCTGATGACCGCCAATCGTTGCTGGTCGTCGGCATCAAGAAGATGCTCGGCCATGAAATAGGGAATCTGCTGAACAATAAGCAGGCCAAAGGTCTCTTTGAACAGATCTTCAAGCAGGGCGTGGGCCTTCTTGTTGGTGGTGAAACAGAGCAGGGTGGACTCGGACAGATTCCAGCACAGATCATACACCGCAGGAACCGGAGCCGCTTTTTTCATCAGTTCTGTCTGGACGCGCTCTCTGATTTCTATCTTCATCGTGCGGCCAATCTTGGGAATCTGCTTTTCCTTTTTGATGCGCTCTTCCTCTTTTTGCGTAAATTTCTTGAGAATGGCCGGAGCCACCTTTCGTTCATCAATGCGTAAAGAAAGAGTAATGTAATCGCCGCTGGCATAGGAAGCAAATTTGAAATCGGTATCGAACATATTCTGAACCGAAACCCAGCCGACAGAAAATTCGTCGTAGGTCTCGTCAATGTCCTTAAAAGAAAAGGCCATGATCCGCTCGGCGGCAAAATCCCAGAAGTTCTCTGGTAAATCACCTTCGACACTGAACCGGACACAACTGGCGGAACCATTCAGAAAACCCATGCTATACCCCTTGTTAATTCCAGTTTGCATTCAAGCGCAAAACCAGATGCTTGATTGCTGATATTGCGGGATACCATTACGGATTCCCTTTTGTGGCGGCTTTGGAAGCAGCGCCTTTGGATTCTTTTTCTTCTCCTTGGGGGGCGGCTATCGGCGGAGTCTTGACAATTTTTACATCAACGATCTGACACTGCGTTCCAATGGCATTTTTGCTGATAGCTTTGTTATCCTTGGTCATGGTGGAGATACCAGTGGTCTGAGCCTTGACAGTGTCGTGTACAATCCATGTTTCACGATCCTGCTCTTTTTGTGCTTGATCCACAAAGAGGCACACAATCTTGACATCCGTCACATTTTCCTTGCTGTCATTGGTAATGGTAAAAACAGCTTTCACTTTGTTTTCTTTATCCTTGATGGTGACATCTGATTTCTCAAGGAGAAGATCCTTTGACAAGGTTAGATATGTTTTTGATGGTTTTACTGGCGGCAATAATCCCTTCGACCCATCAGGGGTAGCGCTAACTGTAGTGGCGGCATACATAATTAAACTGAAAACGACCGCTTTGATTCCCATTTTTCCCCAAAAAATACCATGCATGAAGAGTCTCCTTGTTACCGTTGAATGGAGGAAGTGAAATGTAACAACTGCACATCACCCGATGCGCTCTGCTAACAGAAAGATTTACATGCTCACCCTCTCTGAAAGGAGGGTGAGCATGTTAGAACAAAAAATGAATATACGACATTCATTTTCCCTGGTCACGACAAAAATGAGTCCTTGCTATTTCCTGATTCCTGTTGTTTCCGTCCTGACCCTAAGAAATTCCAATACCAAGGAATTTCCTTGACTTACATATAAATAAATGATAATTAAGGTAACAATTGTTTGAGTGTGTACGATTTTTGGTTGACAGTTGGCAGGCGACCTTGTATAAAGCCTTTTTTTACGGGTCGTTAACTCAGTTGGTAGAGTATCTGACTTTTAATCAGAGAGTCGCGCGTTCAAGTCGCGCACGACCCACCATTTTTCATACTGGTCCCCATCGTCTAGTCAGGTCCAGGACATCGGCCTTTCACGCCGACAACACCGGTTCAAATCCGGTTGGGGACGCCATATAATAAAAAAGCCACTTGGGATTTTTATCCTTAGTGGCTTTTTTGTTTTTTGCTTCAGCGCCCTTGATCCGGCATTCAATGAGCTATGCGTATCGCCAGCCACCACAGGGATTGCAGGACTATCAGGGCATAGATTCCGGCAATCACATCGTCCATCATGATACCGATACCACCGTGGATGTGCTGGTCAAACCAGGAGCAGGGAAAGGGTTTAATAATATCAAAGAAGCGAAAGAAGAAAAAACCCAGGATCCAGGCGGCCGGATGGTCGGGAGCGGAGATCAGGGTGATGAACATCCCCAGGATTTCATCTATGACAATAGGGCCGGCATCGGCCTGATGCAGGATCTTTTCTGCCGAGCCAGAGGCAAAAAAACCAACCACAAAGACCAGCCCCAGCATGAGCAGATAGGACGGCAGGGCCAGATGCCGCAAAAAAAACCAAGGGATGATAGCGGCCAGCGAGCCCCAGGTGCCCGGACATAGAGGTAATCTGCCAGCATACAAACCCGTGGCAATGGCCATGAGAAGTCTATCCATATTTTTTCTTCATTCCAAGTCAATGATGGTCTCGCAAAAAGTCGAAAAAGCCCAAAAGTGCCACTGTAACCTATTGAAATTACAGGGGTGAAATTTGAGAAAAAGCCCATTTTGGGACTTTTTGCGAGACCATCAGTCAATATCATTAACTTAAGGGACTGTCTTTCGAAATTTCTTTTGTCTTTTGTCTTCTGTCATACTGACCTCTCGATACACCTGTTGCAGGGGGACATGCATCGACAGGGCAACCTGCTTACAGGCCTCATATTCAGGATAAACAACCGGCCCAGCGGGAGTCTGCACTTTTTTTGCCATTATTTTTCCCCAAGGGGTGTCCACCTCTATCTGTTCGCGTGGCAATACCATTCGAGATTCAGTGTGAAAACGCAGGCCAATGGCCGTGGTTTCTGAAAGGATGGTCTGTTTCAAACCCAGACCTTGGGTTGGTGAACAGATGACCCGCAGGAGTTGCCCTGGCCGGCCTTTTTTCATAAGCAGAGGAGTCAGGCTGACATCCAGCGCCCCTTGGGCAAGCAGAAGCTCGCAGAGATAAGGGAATCCTTCGCTGTTCCAATCATCCAGGTGGGTTTCGATGATCTCAACCGTTTGTATGGCTTCAGATATGTTACCGATAATCAGACGCAGGACATTGGGTTGGTTGCTGGTAAGAAGATGAGTCCCCGCTCCGTAGCCTGTCATTTCGATGTTCATGTTGGGGATCGGCCCAAAACCCTTTGCCAGAGCGGTAAGCAAGGCGGCGCCAGTGGGGGTTACAAGCTCCTGTGTTTCGTTTACCCCATAAACGGGAACGCCGGTCAGCAACGCGCAGACGGCCGGAGCCGGCAGGGGCAGACGGCCGTGGGCACACTCAATAAAACCATGTCCACAGGGCAGAGGTGAGCTGATCAACTGCTCGATTCCCAGGGCATGAAGGCCGATCACCACTCCGACAATATCAATAATGGTGTCGATGGCCCCAATTTCATGGAAGTGAATTTGCTCCACGGGCAGACCATGAACCTTGGCCTCGGCGGCGGCCAGGGTGGTAAAGACCGCGCTGGCCCGCTCAACAATGACTGGCGCCAACCCGCTGTTGTGAAGGATGTCAAGAATGGCATCCAGATTGCGAAACTGCTGCCCCGCACCGGCCTTGATGTCAATAGCGCTGGCCTTGATGCCCGAGCGATGGGTGCTGGTAATGGAGAGGTCAAATGGCCCGATGGCCAGTTTATTCAACTCGTGTCGGAGAAAATTTGCGTCCAGTCCGATATCAATCAGGGCGGCCAGAAACATATCGCCGCTGATACCGGAGAAGCAATCGGCATAGACAATTTTTACAGAAAGGGTCTCACCGCTGGTGGTCATTGCCTGGTCAATTGAAGGCCGGAACTCAAAGGATGGCCGCAGAGATAGGATTCAACTTTCATTCGTTTCTTTCCTTCTGGCTGAATTTCCTTGATCAGCAGACAATCGTGGGCGGTGGCAATCAACAGGCCCTGCTGGTCAGCGACAATCAAGGTGCCGGGTGCCTGTTGACTGTCTTTATGAATAATTTCGGGCGCAAATAAACGAAATCTCTGACCGTTAATAAAGCTATAGGCTGCCGGCCAAGGATCCAGACCGCGAATCAAGCGATGCAATTCTTGTGCCGGTCTGTTCCAGTCCAGGCAACCATCTTCCTTGGTCAGGGGCGAGGCCGCGGTAGTCAGGGCATGATCCTGTTTGCTGGCTGGAAGTACGCCACGGTGCAGGCGATCCAGGGCGATCATCAAGGTTTGACCGCCTAATACGGCCAGTTTATCAAAAAGACTGCCAGCGGTCTCATCTGCCTCGACGGGAATTGCCGCCGGTAAGAGCATATCGCCGGTATCCATGCCTGCGTCTATCTGCATGATGGTGACTCCGGCCTGGGCATCACCCTTGATGATGGCCCATTGAATGGGGGCGGCCCCGCGATGTCTGGGCAAAAGAGAGCCGTGGATATTGATACATCCCAAAGGTGGAAGGGCAAGGATGGAGTCCGGCAGGATACGACCATAGGCAGCCACAACAATCAGGTCTGGCCGATAACTTCTCAATTCATCAGCAAACTCGGCGGTCCGAATTTTTGTCGGTTGCAATACCGGAATTCCAGCCTGTTCTGCCAGCTTCTTGACAGGCGGCGGACTGAGCTTTTTCCCCCGACCTTTGGGACGATCGGGCTGGGTGACCACAGCCACCACCTGATCTGGCCCGAGGAGTAAGTGGTGCAGAGCCGGCACAGCAAAGTCGGGAGTACCCATGAAGATGATACGAAAACGGTTGTCGGTACTGGCCTCGTTCATTTTTTCTCCGCCTCTGTTGATTTTTCTTCGTTCTTTTCCGCCAGCATCTTTTGCACCTTTTTTTTGTAGAGGGTGCGTTTGAGCATGCTCAAGTGGTCAAGAAAGAGGATGCCGTGCAGATGATCTATTTCGTGCTGAATGACCACGGCAAAGCGGTCTTCGGCCGTTATTTCGTGGGGTTCTCCCGCCATATCTTGATACGAAACCGTCACTTTTTTGTACCGTTTGACATTGGCGGTCAAATCAACGACGCTGAGGCAGCCTTCTTCGTCAACCTGACTTCCTTCGTGGCCGATCAGTCGCGGGTTAATCATAACCAGCGCCCGTTGCTCTTTTTCAAGTTTGGCCACATCAATAATCAGCAACTGAATGGACTCGCCCACCTGAGGCGCGGCCAGGCCAATGCCCGGGGCATCATACATGGTCTCGGTCATATCTGAGACCAGTTTCACTAGGTGTTCATCGAAAACAGTGACTGCTTGTGCCTGTTGCCGCAGGAAATGGTCGGGAAATTCTAAAATTTTACGAAGAGTCATGGGGAATTATAAGAGCAGTTTACCTGGTAGATGATGGATGGTTTTATTCCAGTTTGCATTCAAGCCGACGCCTTCGTCGGCGGCGCTGCATGGCTCCTCACTGCACTTTTTGTACGGCCTCGTCGCCATTCGCTTGCCTTCTCGGTGTCAACTTGAATGCAAACTGGAATGAATATGCTGGATCAGTTGTTTTTGTTGCCGCATTTTGATGATTGATTGACTTAATGATAAGATACACGACAAGCTGAACAACGCCGTAAACAATAAGCAGTGGAATGAAAAGGAGCAAGATGTGCACAATGTCATATTCTTGGGAGGTCGTTGCATTTCTCAATCAAGCGTGTTTTTATCGGCAGACCTGTGCCGCTTCTTGCATCCTCTCCATTATTTGACAGATTCTGTGGTTGTTGTTTTCTGTGACTGACGATATTATGGGACGCTCCAGGGAAAGTCAAAATAAAAGAAGAAACGAGCGGAGAAAAAGTATCGGTATGGTGGTATCTTCCTGTTGAATGGTGATGGTTGAACAGCGATTTTCGCATCGCGTATAACCGACACAGCCGCTAACATTTAATGTTTTCATATCAGTTGAACTGCATATTCAATTTTGCTCCGCCTATCCATGGTAGTTCCTGGGGCAGG
>DYDK01000044.1 GCA_020717935.1 Desulfocapsa sp. | reverse complement strand
CATGTCGTTTTATATCCCGAAGATTTTGATAGTAGAAGGAAAAATGCTCCAGTTCAAGCCTTAACTTATACCATAAAATACAATAAGTTCAAAGATATAACTAAAAATAAGATTCTTTGATTTAGCTAAAATGACATGGACTCGGTAAATCTTCAAACGGAAATGTTTCTATAACCATATGGAACATCAAAGATTATTTGTTTCCGTTCAAACACTAATTACCGCCCCCACACCCGGCAGTGATGCCTTCGGAGGCGAGTTGCTCGATCAGTCGGCGGCCCAATAACTGAATAATTCCGCCCAGAAAGCTGAATGACTGGAGAGCTGATTCTTTTCCTGGCAGGGAAGCTGCCATTGCCAACTGACGCCTGGTTTGGGGCGCCACCAGTTGCCACGGGCCGACGGCTTGCCCAGGATGGCGGGCAGGGCAAGCAAGAGAATCCCCTGTTTCCTGTAAATGCGGACATCATCAAAATAGACCGTATTGTCACTATTGATAGCGGGATCACGATACTGCCCGATCTTGAAGTAGTGCTGGTAATCATTGAACATATTAGCCCCACGCGCAGAAAAGATCGGGGCCTTGCTGTCACCCAGAAAGAGTCGCGCGCTCCCATCCTCTCCTTGCGACCAGTGAATCTCGGCACGAAGGTGAAGCCATTGCCCGCGCGGCAGGGGGATCAGGCCAACCCGTTCGGTGTTAAATATACCATGGTAAAACCCAAGATAATCCTGACCATTCAGGTTTTCATATTCAAAGGCAATCGCTGGCGGATGAGCCGGAAAATTATCCCATGTCTCACCTTTGTTGATATTGGGCTGGTCATGCCATTGCGATATTGACCACCAGCGGCTGTCAGGGACATCTGAGGGAGGAAAGAGGAGAGGAAACATAATCTTCCACTCATAGACAATGGTATCGCCAGGCGAATAAGGAAAATTAAAAGAAATTTCCGCCCGCTTGCCATTATTGACCAGGGGTTGATTGGGATATACGCGCAGCCCTATGTATGGGTTTGCGCCATCAACAAGGCTGATCGCATCAGCGTCCGCCAATTCAAGCCCGGCAATAGTGACAAGTCCCGGTTGTTGTTCCGTGATGGCGTCAAGATAGCGGTGTTCATCCTGGGAAGCACCGGGTGACGGCGAACAAAGGAAAATAACAGCGAACAGGACGCAACAGACCGCGCGATAGATTATTCTCATAATTTCGTCCCCTTATGATTTCGTAAACCACTCTTTTACCTGAGTGATGCGATACATCCCGCCTGACGGGAAGATTCGCCGACGCAGCATCCTGCCAGCGCGGACTGGTTAAACAGGTAGGCCCTTACACAACCATCCTCCCAATGGGCTTATGGCCGGGAAGCCCCGTGCCGGGGAGGGGAAAACAGATGATTGTAGAGAAGAAACGGATGGCCGCCGGTCTTGAAAGACCACCATTGTCCGCCGTTGGCGGAGATTGTTTCCAGGGTATTCGTGGCCCGTACCTGCCAGTAATAGGTGGTATTGGCTTGCAGACCCGAAAGGTGAGCCGACAGACCGGAGCCAGCAGAAATCCACGCGCCGTTACAGATATCATCGTTGATCGTGTCATGGCAATACTCGTAGCCGGTGGCGCCATCGCTCGCGTTCCACGCCAGGGTCGGATTGCGCAACTGGCTGGTCGCACCGGGCGCGGGCGCGGACTTGTTAAAGGCGGAGGGAGTCGCCTGCACCAATTCCACATGTACGGCAACAAGGCTGAATGCGACAGCGCCAAAGTTTTCGATGCGAATGGATTGCAACCCGTCCGGCGAATGGAACAGATATTCAGGTGAGACTGCGGGGTTGCCGCCACTGTTATCCTTTATCGTCGCCACCAGTTCACTGCCGGCGTAAATGTTCAGGTCAATGTTTGCGGTCGAGCCATACTCGATCCGGACTTTGTAAATTCCTTCATGGTCGGCGTCGTAATGGTAGGCGCGCATTGCGCCTGCGGAAATCGTGGTCGCTCCGGTTCCGGGCGATTCCCAATCTCCCGCGATCAGGGAGAAGTCTTTCCCGTCCTTATGCATGGGCAGGGTTGCGCCGAAGGTATTCGCCCAGGACTGAGTTTGCTGGGAGAGTTGGACGACGCCGTTGTACTTGGGCGTGTTCAAATCGCGGATGGTGCGGACATGGCCGAGGCCGTTTTCCCAGGTGGCGGCCAGCGTGAAGAACATGAACAGATTCCCGCCGTGTTCCTCGTAGAATTGCTGACGGTCAAGCATGCGCTGCGGGACCCAGGCCGCGTACCAGTCAGGGTCATCCTGCCCGTCAAAATACATCGCGCCTTCGTAGTTGCAGAAGTGGATGCCGTAGGCGGAGGCGTATTTGGAATCGGTGATGACCGTCTCCTGCCAGTCGGCGTCTTCGGCGACGGGTTTCTTGTGGTAGTACAACGCGCCGCCGCCGCCCCACAGGTAATAATTGACCGGGTGCGGGTTGGCGTAGCCCCATTTGCTCGTGCCGTAATATTTCTGGATGAAGCTGAGTTGATTGGAGGCGGTCGCCTGTCCGTTGTTTGGTTGCCAGGCCAAGACGGGACGGAAGCGCGTCATCATCTGCGCGTCGCCGAAGGCGGCGCGGAACTGGTTGCTGATCTCAACAATGCGCTTGCCCACCCGCCGCCAGCCCCAGTAATAATCGTTGGTCTCGCCGTCGAAGTTGAGCGGCGAACCGCCGGCGTTTACCTCGGCAACGGCTTGCGCATGATTATATTGCGTCTGGTCGAACCCGCCGTTCCAGACTTCGTTGCTGTATTCGATGTAGAGTTTTCGTTCCCCTTCAAGTGCGGGAAATCCATTGCCGCCGTTCTTGATCAGGTCGATCAGGCTGGCAATATACGCGTCGCTGGCCTCGGCGGGGATGTTGATCCAGCCGTCCTTGTTCGTGACGTTCAACAGGTCGATGGCGTATTCCCAGGCGATGCCCTTGCCCTGCCAGCCGTAGCCAGGCCCCGTGCTTTGCTGGGTGGCGGCGTCGGCCTGGGTGCGGTCCGACCAGTTCACTTCCTGGTTCCAGTTGGTGGCGGTGAAGTCCATCAGGCGGATGACCTTGACCGGCGCGAGCGCGGCGAGGAAGGCGTGATTCCAGGTCTCGCCGAAGGTGTGACCGGGCAGCATCAACTTTACATTCTTCACCCCGCCGCTGGTGCCGGTGAAGGTGAGATACAAAGCGTTCGAGCCATCGAGCACAACATCAGCACTGGTGGTATTGGTGGCCGTGTCATAGTGTATGTTCCCGATGGTCGCACCAACGGCAGTGATGGATGCCGCGCTGCCGGTGAATTTCATGGGGTATGTCTCGGCGGGACGCGTGATCCCGTGCCAGACGAGGAAGCGGCAATCGGCGAGCGGCCAACCTTGGGCGTCCTTTGCCACTGGGGTGACGCCATCCGGCTGGGTCACTTCCCGGAAGGTCTTCATCACATCGGCAAACATCTCGGCAGGGTCGTAATCCATTGCCCCAACCCCGGCGTTCATTCCGAAACGGGTTGCTTCAGCGGGAAAAGCAGGCGCCGTAATAAACCCATTTACCCCCCAGGCAGCGCTGAGCACCAGGAGAAGAATACGAGAAAAGGCGCGGAAATATCGCTGTTTCATTTTTACCTCCATACATGAAAAATATGAAAAAACAGACAACTCAGACGGCAGAGAAAAAGCCTGAGTTGATTGATACCGTTGAATCAATGTTTTCTTCTTTTCACTATCCTCCTCTTCGGTCATTGCGCATTGCAGACTCAACATATCCTGAAAAAATGTGGCCCACAACAGAAAAAATGGAAGAATCTCCAACAAGGCCAGTCAATTCAGCATGTTCTCGTGGCCAGCCTGATTTCGCCAGCAAAAAGGCCCTGTTTACAGAGGGGCTTCTTTTTATTACAGTACTTCAGGTTTTCCGATCTGGATATTTTGACTTATTTCTCAACAGGGGAGGGAGTACATGGGCAGCTACGATGAGATCTTTCGCAAGAGTATTGAGGAACCTGTAGCCTTTTGGAAGGAGGCGGCAGAGGCCATTGACTGGCAGAAAAAATGCGACCGCATCCTTGATGACTCGCATCCCCCCTTTTACCGTTGGTTTCCCGATGGAGAGATGAACACCTGCTTCAACGCCCTTGATCGTCATGTCCGCGATGGCCGGGGCGGGCAGCCCTGATCTACGACTCGCCAGTAACCGGAACCGTCGCCAGCTTCACTTATCAGGAGATGCGGGACAAGGTTGCTGTTTTTGCCGGGGCCCTGCGTGTCATTGGCGTGGGCCGTGGCGACACGGTTATCATCTACATGCCGATGATCCCCGAGGCGGTGGTGGCCATGCTCGCCTGCGCCCGGCTGGGGGCTATTCACTCCGTGGTCTTCGGTGGCTTTGCCGCCAACGAACTGGCCCTGCGCATCGATCACGCCAAGCCCAAAGTGATCGTCTCCGCCTCCGGGGCCATGGAGGGCAAAAAGACCCTGGCCTACAAACCGCTTTTGGACAAGGCCATGGAGCTGGCCGATCACAAGGTGGAAAAATGCGTGATCTTCCAGCGCCCCTTTGTGGAGGCGGCGCTGAATGGCGGTCGCGATCTCGACTGGCAGGCGCTGGTGGCCACCGCCGCCCCGGTGGACTGCGTGATGGTCAAGGCCACCGATCCCCTCTATATCCTCTACACCTCCGGCACCACCGGCATGCCTAAAGGGGTTATCCGCGACAACGGCGGCCATGCCGTGGCCCTGCACTGGAGCATGAAGTATATTTACGGCGTGGCGCCCGGGCGATGTCTTCTGGGCGGCCTCGGATGTCGGCTGGGTAGTCGGGCACTCCTATATCGTCTATGCCCCGCTGCTCATGGGTTGCACCACGGTGCTTTACGAGGGCAAACCGGTAGGCACCCCCGACCCCGGCGCATTCTGGCGGGTGATCGAGCAGCATAAGGTCAAGATCCTCTTCACCGCCCCCACCGCCTTCCGCGCCATCAAGAAGGAAGATCCCAACGGCGATTACTGCCGCAAGTATGACCTGTCGAGCTTCAAATGCCTGTTTCTGGCCGGAGAGCGGCTCGACCCCGACACCTATCACTGGGCCTGCGCCCTGCTTGATCGGCCGGTCATTGATCACTGGTGGCAAACCGAGACCGGCTGGCCCATCGTCTCCAACTTCCTCGGGCTTGAGCATTTCCCCACCAAGCCGGGCTCACCCACCAAGGCGGTTCCCGGCTACGATGTCCGCATCCTCGACACCGACGGCCACGAACTGCCGCCCCACCATGAGGGTGATGTGGTCATCAAGTTGCCCCTGGCCCCCGGTACCCTGGCCAGTCTGTGGCTGGCGGATGATAAATTTGTCAGCGCCTACACCAGCCGCTTTCCCGGCTACTATCTCACCAGCGACGGGGGCTACAAGGATGAAGACGGCTACATCTTCATCATGGGCCGCATGGACGATGTCATCAATATCGCCGGGCACCGCCTCTCCACCGGGGCCATGGAAGAGATCATCGCCACCCATCCTTCCGTTGCCGAGTGCGCGGTGGTGGGGACTGATGATGCCCTCAAAGGCCAGTTGCCGGTGGGACTAGTGGTACTGAAGGCCGGGGCCACCGACGAGGATGAAAGCATTGAGAAGGAGCTGGTGCAGATGGTGCGCGACAAGATCGGACCCATTGCCTGCTACAAGACCACGGCCGTGGTCCCGCGCCTGCCCAAAACCCGTTCCGGCAAGATCCTGCGCGGCACCATGCGGGCTATCGCCAACGGCAAGGACTACCGGATGCCCTCTACCATTGATGATCCGACCACCCTGGACGAGATCACCGAGACCTTCCAGCATCTGCGGGGAGTGAAAAAAGGCTGAATGGATAAATCAGCAGGAATGTATTCGAGCATAAAAAGTCTCTAAAGAGAGGGGCAGCCATGGAAAACAAAGGCTTAAAAATTGGTGTTTATGACATATTCTGGCTGAATGGCGGCTCGTTCAAGCTCGACGGCGGGGCCATGTTCGGCCCGGTTCCTAAATCCATTTGGGCAAAACGGTATCCGGTCGATGCGGATAATAATATCCTGCTTACGGCCTCACCCATGCTCATCAAAGGACCGGACTCGTTGATTCTGGTGGAATCCGGCATTGGCAATAAGCTCACCGAAAAACAACGGAAGATCTTTCAGATTCAGCAAGATTGGGATGTGATCAGCGATCTGGAAAAACTGGGGATAGACCGCCACGACATTGACACGGTGGTACTGACGCATGGCGACTGGGATCACGCCGGCGGTATTGTCATGATAAGCAAGTCAGGAAAGCCGGAGCTCTCGTTTCCCCGGGCCCGTCACCTCTTTCAGAGGGCTGAGTGGGAAGATGTTCGCCAGCCCTGCAATCGTTCCAGCGCCGCTTATTGGCCGATCAACACCGATGTCCTGACCGCCAGCGACCAACTCGTCCTGGTGGAAGAAATGGCCACCGTGGCCCCGGGTATCACGCTCACACTCACCGGTGGCCATACCCGAGGTCACCAGGCCGTTTTCATTGAATCCCAAGGGGAACAAGCGGTCCATCTGGGCGACCTCTTCCCCACCCAGGCCCATTTGAATCCGCTCTGGGTCATGGCCTACGACAATTTTCCGCTGGAGGTCATTGATCGCAAGAAGAAGCTGATTCATCAGGCAGTACACGACCAGGCCTGGTTTCTCTTTTATCACAACCCCTTCTGCGATGCCTGCAAGTTCGGGGTTGACGGCAAGATCAGCGCGTCGTGGCAGGCACGAGCTGATTGTGCCTGATTGCGGGCCAGGAGAGACCGTCGCAGGCGAAGAAGGATTTTACCCGTCGTTGACAGAAGGGTGAATTCAAGGTAAAAGATGGTTTTTCAGATTGAACTTCAAAATCGTTATTGTGAAATAATCAAGCTTAAGAAGGAGAACAGTATGGCACAGAAGGTAATGGCGATAGCCGAAAGCATCAATATCATGGGAAGACGCAGTGGTACCGCCATGAAAGAACGAATTGCCGGCCCCATTGAGGAGATGGCCAAAGAAGAAGCGGCGGCCGGAGCTTCCTATCTTGATCTCAACATTGGGCCAGCCCGCAAAGACGGTGTCGAACTGATGCCGTGGATTGTAGAGACCACCCAAGCCGTTGTTGATACTCCCCTGTGCCTGGATACCACCAATATGGTGGCCATGACCGCCGGTTTCAAGGTGGTGAAGAATAAAGAGCTGGCAATTATGAACTCCATCTCCGCCCAGCCCGAGCGGATGCAGAACCTGATTCCGGTGGCCGCTGAGGCCGGATGCAATGTCATTGCCCTGCTCTGGGGGCCAGAGGGTATGCCCCGCGACTCTAACGAACGGGCCGCCATGGCTGTTGATCTGATGATGGCCTTGAGCGAGGCCGGTATTCCCAATGAAAAGATGCTCTTTGATCCCATCGGCACCCCTATCACCCTTGGGGCCGACCAGATTGCCTCCGGCCTTGAATTCATGATGATGCTGGCCGATATTGCTCCCGGTGCCGGCTCCACCGTTGGCCTGTCCAATGTCTCCAATGGCGTCGCCGAACATCTGCGCAAATACCTTGATCGTACTTATCTGATAATGCTCATGAAATATGGAATTACCACTGCCATTGTCAACGCCTACGATACCGAGCTGATGGCTATCTGTAAGGGTGAGCGCCAGAATCATGTGGATATGGTGCATGCCATGATGGATGGCGATGATCCTGACCCATCAACCCTCAAAGATGTGGCTCTGCAACACTACAAGACCTACAAGGCCTTGTCAGGTCAGACTATCTTCTCCGAATCCTGGCTGGAATTATAAGACCAGTTTTACACATTTTTGTGAACGACAAAACCCCTTGGGCCTGTGCCTAAGGGGTTTTGTCGTATTAAGGATAAGGAGTTATGCTCCTTAAAATGGAGATTGTTCCATTTCTCAATCAAGCATGCATTGTCGCTACCCGCTAATCATCGTGTTCACATCTTGATTGAGAACCGGCGGCATCGCCGTAAACGGGAACAACGAAGTATGAACGACGGTAAAAAACAGTGTGGACGCCCCGCAATGAAGTACCCTTGGGGTATAAACGGTAGCACGACAACTCTACCCTCCCGTTGGTCTAAATGACAATGGGTAAAAATAACGATGGCTCAAAATAATGAGGTTGGGGAGCAGTCAATGTCCTTCATATAAAATGGAATTATTTGAAATCAAGAAGAATCGGGCAATGGTCTGAACCCTGAACGGCAGCCAGAATGTCCGAAGATCTTATTCTCCCCTTGCTGGCCGGATCCACGAAGAAATAATCAATACGCCAGCCGATATTCCGCTCGCGGGCATTGCTGCGATAGCTCCACCATGAATAATTACCTGGCTCCTGATTATAGTGGCGGAAGGTATCAATCCAGCCGGTTTGGGTGTAGGCATCCATCCATTGCCTTTCTTCGGGAGTAAATCCAGCATTTTTGACATTAGCTGCGGGATTAGCCAGGTCTTTTTCGGTGTGGGCAACATTGAAATCACCGCAGACCACCACAGATTTATTACGGGCCAGATCCTCAAGAAATCTGTGAACGGCGAGATTAAATTCCTGTTTTAATGTCAATCGGCTCAAGTCGTGGCGGGAATTGGGGAAATAGCAGTTCACGAAATAAAAGTCCGCAAATTCAAGGGTAAGAACTCGTCCTTCCTCGTCAAAACGGGAATCGCCAATGCCGTGCACAACCTTGACGGCAGGCTCACGGCTGTAAATGGCGACACCAGAGTAGCCTTTTTTCTGGGCTGGATAAAAATAACTGGTGAATCCGGCTATCTCTCGCACTTCTTCCGGCAGTTGTTCCGGCATGGCCTTGATCTCCTGCAGGGCCAGGATGTCCGGGGCCTGATCAGCGACAAAGGCCAGAAAGCCATTCTTGGCCACAGCTCGCAAGCCGTTGACATTCCATGAGACCATCCTCTTGATCCCCGCTTGCTTGGCATCCGTCCTCTTCTCGCCTGAGAGTTTGTTTTTTCTGGGAGTCACTCCGATTTGGGGGCAGAGGCCCTTCATCTTCAATACGCAGCTATCGCAATGCGGGCCAAGGGGGCGACAGGTCCCCTGGCCAAAGGCCACCAGCAGGGAGTTGACCCGGATCCAGTACTGCGGGGGAAGTTTGTTCCGCAGGGCCATTTCGGTCTGCAAGGGGGTGGCCGTCTGTACGAATCCCCAGATATTCATGATCCGGTGGACATGGGTATCAACACAGATTGCCGGTTTGCCAAAGGCTTGGGCCCGAACGAGATTGGCGGTTTTTCGGCCCACGCCGGGCAGGGTGATAAGCTGCTCGATCTCCTCGGGAACCTGACCCCCAAATTCCTGATCGAGCTTGGCGGGCAGAGCGGCCAGATATTTGGCCTTGCTTTTGTAGAATCCTACCGGAAAGATAAGGCGTTGCAGGGTGTTCTCATCGAGTGCGGCCAGGGCTTGAGAAGTGGGGGCCTTGGTAAAGAGGCGGGCGGCGGCGACGGCCGTCACCTCGTCACGGGTGCGGGCCGAGAGGATGGTCGCCACCAGAACCTTGAAGGGATCATGGGTCTGCACGGCAATCAGATCGACCACCGGGACTTGGTAATTCCGCACCTCCTGTTCCAGTATTTGCAGGACTTGTTCAATATCAAAAGACATGGGCGAGTTGAAAAGGCGAATATAAAAAGGAGTTGTTGTTTTACGACGGTTTACTTTCGGGGTTCTGGGTTTTGTTGCAAGAGGCTCTGTCGCATCTCTTTTCGCATCTTTTCCAGAAGTTCACAAGGGAAAAGGGGGCTGGCCCCTGGCAATTACACTGCCAGCCGCAGGATCTCGGCAATGGCCTCCGGCGGATAGATCCCGCCAATCCCCCATTTACGGGCAAGATCGGCGGCGTTGTCGGCAATGGCCCCGATGTCGGCGGCGGGGATGTTCACCTCGCCCAGACGCACCGGCGACTTGATCGTCACAAACCACTGTTCCAGGGCGGCGATACCGGCCTCGCCGGACTTCAGCCCAAAGATCTCGCGGGCGAAGCGCTCAAACTGGCTGGGATTTCTGGCCAGATACCACTTCATCCAGGCCGGCATGACAATCGACAGCCCGGCCCCGTGCGGGATATTGTAGATACCGCTCAGGGCGTGCTCGATCATGTGGTTGGGAAAGCTGTATTCGCCGATCCCGGCCGGGGTCAGGCCGTTAAGGGCGAGGGTGGCCGTCCACATGAAGGAGGCGCGGGCCTGGGCGTGGGTGGGCTC